>VGUW01000045.1 GCA_016874185.1 Gammaproteobacteria bacterium | reverse complement strand
GTCCATTTACAAGTCTCCTGCATGAGTTTAAAAAAAGTGCAGTCGATCGAGATTGTGGGTTTAAATCAAGGTTGGCTCGTTGATTTTCAGGCGCAGACTGTATTATCTCAACTTGATTTAAAGTACTCACCTATGGAAATGTCACCAGTATCAGTATCACTGGCGTCTAAAGAGCCGCTATTGCTGGCTGCTGAGGCCTTTGTTGATGCTGTCAAGTATGACAAGCCGATGTTAACATCGATTGATTTTGCAATTAAAGTCGAAAATGTGATTCGACTGATTCATCAGGAAATTAAGTTACAGACAGTATGAATGATATCGTTTATTTAATTGATTTGGTTGGGAGAAATTTTGTTTTCTGCCTTAGGGTTGTTGGTTTTTTGTTTGCTGTGCATGTGCTGAATATTAGCTCTGGAGGCATTTTAAATATTTTGGGCATTATCCCGCGGCGCTGGTATGGGCTGCCAGGCATTTTATTTTCTCCATTTTTACATGGCAGTTTTTCTCACCTGTTGTTCAACAGCCTGCCGCTGATTGTTTTAATGAATGTATTATTATTAAATGGTTACTTAATGTTTTTTATTGTGACTTCTCAAATCACCGTGATTGGAGGATTTTTGACATGGCTCATGGGCAGAAATGCTATTCATATTGGTGCCAGTGGATTGATTTTAGGGTACATGGGCTATGCCATTGCTTTTAGTTATATGGATCCCAGTAAAATCACACTGGCTATTGTTTTGATTTTACTTTATTACATTGGAAGTATTTTGATGGGCTTGATGCCCACTGACAGTGGGGTGTCATGGGAAGGTCATGTGTTTGGGTTTATAGCCGGTGGGATAAGTGCGTTTTTAGGATTTTTTCCGCAATATTATCCCTCTGCCCTTTCTTTGATCCTAGATACGCCCGGTGTTTGGATGTATCATTTTTTAAGTCATTACTCGCTTTTTTCTTGAATGAGCTTTAAGAAGGCGTCAATCAGACTGATGCCGTATCCGGTTGCCCCAACTGGAATACAGGGTTTACTTTTGTGGGCCCATGCTACACCAGCGATATCAATATGTGACCAGGCATGATCTTTGACGAAACGAGCAAGGAATTGCGCTGCGGTGATGTGTCCAGCATGGGGAGTGTCCCCAATATTTTTCATATCTGCAATTGATGAGTTAATTTGCCCATCAAATACTTTCGACATTGGCATGGGCCATAATTTATCTCGGCTTTGCTTAGATGCTTGCATCAGGATTGCTTTTAAATCCTCATCATTCCCAAAAAGGCCGGCATATTCAGTACCAAGAGCGGCAATTACAGCACCGGTCAGTGTGGCAAAGTCAATCATATATTTGGGGCTAAAGCGCTCTTGTGTGTACCAAAGCACGTCAGAGAGGACCATCCGACCCTCAGCATCAGTGTTTAGCACTTCGATGGTTTGACCTGACATGGAAGTGATAATATCTCCTGGCTTGTAGGCTTTTCCATCAGGCATGTTCTCTACCAGACCGACGATACCAACGATATTCATGGGAATGTGCTGTTTGGCAATATTGAGCATTGATCCAGCAACAGCAGCGGCTCCGGCCATATCAAACTTCATTTCATGCATATTGCGACCAGGCTTTAATGAAATACCGCCTGAATCAAAACAAACTCCTTTACCCAGTAATGCGATGGGTTTCTCGTCTTTTTTACCGCCTTGCCATTGCATGACAACCATTTTTGACTGACAGTTGCTGCCCATGCCCACTGCAAGAAGAGCATTCATGCCAAGGTCTTTCATCTGCTGCTCATCCAATACTTCGACGATGACGCCTGCTGGCTTCAGCGTCTCGTAAAGTCGCTGTGCAAGATTAGCTGGTGTTAGAATATTTGATGGTTCACTGACCAGGTCTCTGCAGAAATTGATTCCAGAGATTATTGCTGATAATGGTTTATAGTGGATTCTGACTTTTTGCGGGTCATTATGAATAATGTTCAATTTTTTTAAGCGATGAAGTTTTTCGATATCCTTTGTTTTGTAGTTGTAAAAGCGATAAGCGCTTAGATGAATCGCCATTGCGATTTGCGCAGTTTTTTTGGATGAGAAAGGACTCAGGAGGCTTAGATACGAAATTTCATTATTTTTGCACCAATTAGAAATAGTGCTGCCTATCTGATCCATGGCATCATCATTTTCAAGCAACTTGGCCTTGATCTGCACAAAGATGATGGATTCTGAGTCCACTGCCAATTGTTGGTGGTGAAAGCTTTGGTGGATACTGATGTCTTTTTCAAAAGGGATCTTTTTCGCATGCAGCGCAACGTCATGATAATTGCTCCAATCTGGCGGCATTTTTTCATTTTCAATTAGCAAGATTGCAAAATGATTTTTAGGTCTTTCCCCGACTGACAAGAAGTGAATATCCATGTAAAACCCTTGATTAGTTGACTTTGATTATAGCTTAGAATGCACGAATTTTGCTAATTGATCAAATTTTGTTTATGATAGCTTAGCAACTGGAACGAATGGTGAAAAATGCAGAAAAAACATGATCTTTTTCTCGATAGTGAAAAAAGACAATATCAATCCCCCATTCCATCCCGAGAGCTTATTTTAGAGCAAATTCAGGCATTAGACAAGCCCATTTCTGCTTCCTCTTTATCTGAGGTGCTGGGTGTCACTCAAAAAGATATCTTGCTAAAACGGCTAACTGCCATGGTCAGAGATGGTCAGCTAATAAAAGACAAAAAAGATCGCTATCGGACTAATAAAATGCTGGATTTGGTTCTGGGCACTGTTATTTTATTAAAAAGTGGGGAGGCTTTTATTGAGGGAGCTGAGGAGAGGATTTATTTAAGTGCCTATCAAGCAAGGGATTTGATCAATAAGGATGAGGTCTTAGTTCGACCAACGATTAAGGACATGAATGGGCATCGCCAAGGGGTTTTGGTTGAAATCAAAAAGAGAAATACGCACTTCATTCATGGCATTTATTCTGTGAGGGAGTCAGGCAGTTATTTGATGCCTTTCCTGCAGATGAAGGGCCCTATTTTGGTTAAGCCCGATGATAAAGTTGCCGATGGGGATGTGATTTTAGCACATGTATGTCATTTTGCTTCCCGCCGAGGGCCCATGCTGGTTGAGGTAGAAAAGATATTGGGTCGACAAGAGACGCCTGGAATTGAGTCTAAGTTGGCCCAGTCGATTTATGCTTGGCCGGGTATGTTTTCAGACGCTGCGTTAAAGCAGGTAGATACCTTCTCGGATAGAATTGATTTAGGTGATCGGCTTGACTGGCGGGATAAGCCTTTTGTCACCATTGATGGCAAGGACAGTAAAGATTTTGATGATGCAGTTTATGTCTGTCAACAATCATATGGCTGGGATTTATATGTTGCTATTGCAGATGTGTCATTTTACGTCAAGTCAGGAACAGATCTGGATGAAGATGCCAAGCTTCGAGCAACCTCGGTTTATTTCCCAGATCGTGTGTTGCCGATGTTGCCAGAACGGCTTAGTAATGATTTATGTTCGCTGAAGCCGAATGTTGACCGATATGCAGTTGGTGTGTACATGAAGGTAACGCATGATGGTAAAGTCATAGGTCAAAATATTGACCGGGTTGTCATTCAGTCAAAATCAAGGTTGACCTATCAATCAGTGCAGGACATGTTAGATGGAAAACAAGAGACGTTATCATGGTTTAAAGTGCCATTGGCTGATTTTAAATCTCTGACGCATTGTCTTTTAGAGGCTCGGGAAAAAAGGGGGGCTATTGAATTCAATCAATCTGAGCCTCAATTTAAGTTGGGGCCCAATCAGAAGATCCAATCAATATTAATTGGAAAACGTTTGTTTACACATCGCATGATTGAGGAGGCGATGTTGCTTTGTAATGAAACAACAGCAAAGATGCTCATTCAAAGAGGTATTGGCGGTATATATCGCAATCATCTGCCCCCTGATTTGGAGAAGATGCAAGCACTTGAAATGTTGCTTTCAGAGCTATCTATTGATTGCTCACAGGGTGTGGAGCATGTGATTCGTCATTTGTCAGAATTATCACAAAGTCAGCGGGAGATAATCCAAAACTTGATCATACGGTCACTTAAGCAGGCTCGGTATCAAGAATCCCCTGAAGGTCATTTTGGCTTATCGCTTGACTTTTATACACATTTTACATCTCCCATAAGGCGCTATCCTGATTTAATGGTGCATCGGCTTTTGTTGGGAGAAAATCAGTCCAGTGCCTTGGGAGCTTTGGCTGAGCATTGCTCTGATCAAGAAAGAATAGCGGATGAGGCTGTGAGAGATGCCGTGGCATGGTTAAAAGCACACTACATGAGTCAAAAAATTGGTCAGATATTTCAGGGTGTGATTTCGGCCGTGATGCCTTTTGGTGTATTTGTTACCTTAAATGATCTTGGGATTGATGGTCTGGTTCATATTAGTGAGCTACTGGGTGATTATTATCAGTATGATGCTGAAAAAATGATCTTAACAGGGCGTCAAACTGGCGGGGTCTTTAAGATCGGAGATGCACTGTCTGTGAGAGTAAATCGCGTGAGTATTTGGGAAATGAAAATTGATTTTATATTAAATACATAAATAGGTTTCCTTATACTATAATCATCCTTGATGATTCAAGGAAGAGTGCATGCGTGAATTAATATCAAATCCCACACTTGTGTTGTTTAGGGATGCCGCAGGGAAGACGATTGCAGGTATTGATCGTTTAACAGTAAATGCACAAGCAGGTGCAGATTTTCTCAGTGAAATCGGTCTAAGCTCACTTTCGATTGAATTTAGAACATTAAAAAATAGAATTAAAGAAAAGGCAGCGAATGATGAGATATGTCGGTATGCCAATAGTTTATTAGAGTGCTGTAAGGTCGAGCTATTTAGAATGGATCGATTAAAACCCAGTGCTGCCTTATCTATGCCAAAGATTCGCAAATCCAGCGAAGCAATTGGTTGGTTAATAGGCTATGCAGTTTATGCTCGATATGAGTATGTTCCTGTTGGTAAAATTAAAACAATCATCGAATTGATGGATCGTCAGTATCAAAATAATATGTTGCTGGTACTTGCTGATCTTGAGCAGGAGCTCTTGGATTTTGTGCCGATTATGCAGGCGTTAGATTTACATCGAGAATCAGTTTTACAGCGATTAATTGCCTATGCTCAGATGGGAGATGATCTGATGTTGTTTCAGGCTAGCCATAAAATGATTGAAGTTCGTGATGTTATTCAGCAGCTTGAGGTAGAATATGAAAGAATTGAGACTGAGTATCAAAGAGATTTCAAAGCAGTTCGGCAATTAATGGATTCAATTTGGACTGGGGATAAATTCACTCTTAATACATCGGAATTAGAATCTAAGATATTAGAAGCCTATGCTGCTGTTTCTGAAAGTCAACCAACTACCGCTTTGGGTTCAATTCAAAAAATTCGTGGAAAATTTGTTCGTCCAGATGCAGTAAAACAACTGGATCAATCATTAGAGTCAGTAAAAAGTCAGATAAAAAAGAGTGTTCAGGACAGTAAGGAATCAATTGAAAAATATGCGATTGGTGCAAAAGACGGGCATGAGATGCGGTTGATGTTGATACGTAAAGCATTGGACACGATTATTGCAAACCACTATCTTTATCGCAATCGCCCATCTGAGGTTTATAATATGATTGATGCCTGTATTAGTCAGCACCAAGATTTTCTGCAAAGAGCCATTGATTTTGATGAAACGGCAAATCGTATTTTAAAATTAGTGGCAAGTTTTGCTGCCAATGGTCAGTTTAATGAAAATATTGGTCCTAAGGTATATGGAATGACTCAGGAACAGAGGGCAGAGTTTTTAGAGCATCTTGGAAGTACCTTAAATAAAAGGTTGGAATATCATCATTTTCAAAAAATACTGAAGAACGTTGGTTTATTGGCTGTTGCTGCTATTGTTATGGGTGGTGTGGGTGTTCTTATTCAGAAATATTTAATGCTTTCTGTGGCATCATATACACTTCCAGTCGCCCTAACACTGATGATTGTGGCAATTTCTAGTTTTGGCTTGGGGTTATTAATTAATCGATGGGATATGGAGAGCTGTTTTAAATTTCAAACCAAGTTAAGCTCTATAGAGCCAGTCACGTCTGAGGTGCTAAATCGACCTCATTTCGATGCGCCGATTTTAAATGCAAAATACCGCTCGCCAAGAGAGCTAGATTTACTTGCACAGACACAAGCTGCACAGCCTTTGCAGGTTAGCAGCTGAGTTTAGTGGCTGCAATCATCATGCCTGAGAGAGATTCCCCTAGCTGTTTTCTTAGTTTGCAGGGGAGTAATTCCTGAATTTGAAATTGCTTTAGTATCAGGGTGTTAACCATAAAGTCACTGTTATGTGAAAAGCGAGCAGTCTTTTGAAGATGCCATTTTGGCTCCTCTGATAGCTCAAAAGAAAAACAAAGCAATCCATTGTCTTTAAGTTGATGAAATGCCCATTCAAATAAATCGGTGGGGTTGCCAATATAGGGCATGACATCAGCAAGAATAATCGCATCATAAGGGCCATCATTCACATCTGTAATATTGCCTTGAATGAGGCAATCATAAATGCCTTTCTCTTGCGCTTTAGCAATCATTCTGGCAGACAAATCTACCCCAGTGAGATGAGCTGATAACGGTTTAAGTACCTCCCCCATAAGTCCAGTGCCACAACCGGCATCTAGAATATTTAATTTTTGACGTTGAGTATATTCGTTAATCATTCTGAGCATTAAATTGGGCACTTGGTAGTTCAGGACCTTCATCAGATGGTCATCGTAGTGATTGGCATATTGATCAAATAATCCTTGAGTATAGTCAGTTGGTGTTTTATCTTGTTGCTTGCCTTGCAGTGCATTTAGAACATGAAGGATAGATTGATCACTGGGTGATAGAGCAATGGCGCGCTGATAATATCCAATGGCCAAGGGGTGATCAAAACATTGCAGCGCATTGGCACCTAAATTAATTAGGGCCCCCAAATGCCTAGGGTCTTGTTTTAAAGCCTCTTGCAGGTAGCTGCGAGCATCATCCAGTCGATTCAGATATTGGTAGCTGACACCAATGTTATAAAGGGTATCTGTGGTTGGTGCGATTTCATGTTCTCTAAGCCAGTGATGTACAGCATTTTTGAACTCACCTTGAGTCAGGTAGATGGAGGCTAAGTTATGATTGATGTCTTGCATCGACGGATCAAGCGCGTAAGCCTCAAGGAGAAGGATCAATGCGGATTCTTGCTCTTCAAGGGCCAGCAAGTTAACTGCAGCAAAGTGTTTAAATTCAGCGTCAGTGGGATTTAAGTCCAGCGCATTTTGATAGTGAGTTTTGGCCAGTGCATGTTTTTTAAGGTGGTGAAGAGTTTTGGCCATTTGCTTGATGGCAGGTAGATGGTTAGGTTCAAGACTTAGTGTTTTTTCAAGCCAAATCAGAGCATCATTGCTGTTGTTATTGTGTAAATCAATTAATGCTTTGTGGTAGTAAATGTTGGCAATTTTCAGATCTTGATTGATCAGATTATCAAGAATCTTGTTGGCCTTATCATGTTCTTGGTTCTTAATGAATCCAGCGGCGAGATTGATGTGTGCGGTTATTTGCTGGGGGTGAGAGCGAGTGATTCTTTGTAGTCGTTTGAGCGACTGCTTTAGATTACCCGCTTGTTTTTCCAGTGTTGCCAATGCCTCCTCAATCCGTGGATCAGTTGGATTTAATAAATGTGCTGTAGTGAGATGGTGATAGGCCTGATCATGCTGGGCGCTTTGCGCATGATATATGCCCAGAATATGATGAATCTCGTGACTATTTGGGTGCTCAAGTAACAATTCTTGATATCCCAGGTAGGCTTCTTCATGCTTGCCTTTTTGATGCTTTTCAATCAATTTAACCAGGACTTGTTTGGAGATGTTATCCATGGATACTCTGTGCCAGAAGGTGGACTAATAAAGCATACATATCAGATGAATTGTAGGTTTTGATGGCATGGTAGTTGGGGTAAGTAAGCCAGGCACTAACACGAGTGTCTTCTTTGGCAAGGAGCGCCCCAGTCACAGCTTCTGGG
>VGUW01000044.1 GCA_016874185.1 Gammaproteobacteria bacterium | reverse complement strand
TTCGTCGGCTGTTCTTGGACTTCTTGCCCCCCCTTTAGCTCTGGCCAGTATTTATTTTTTGGACAAAAAGGAAACCTGCTCTGATTCAAAAAAGGGGAAAAATGATAACCAGTCTCAGGCTTTGAACTATGTCATTTGATGCTTATGATGTTGCTTTTTAGTTTTATATTGATTGTTCTTGCTCAGTATTCTCCATTCTTATTGGCTGGTCCTTTATATGTTTTCTCCACGCCTGTTTTTATGCCTTTTTTGATTGGGTGGTATTTTTTTGAGAAACATGCTAAAGAACATCCTAAAGAGTTTAGATTGAATAAAAAAAATTTTTTCTCAAGAAGTCGTTGGAAAAGTTATTGCTTGAAAAGTCTTAAAGGGATTGGACTTTTCTTTGTTATGGAGCATGTTTTTCGACATGTTTTGACCTACGGTCTTTGGTCAATGCTCGGTGTTTCTCCTGGGATCTTAAATATTATTTTTTTGGTGGGGACTTTTTTGATTTTTCAGAGAAATTTGTTTGGCAAATACACAGGCCTTCTTAGCTCTAGTGCAGGTTTTCGCTATGGTGTGTTTCTTTACAATTTTTTCTTATACATTTCTTTTTATATGGCTCTCATGTATGGTTCATTAAACCTAATAAAGGCTGTTTCAGCAAGTCTATTTTTAGCAAATTTCCTAAGTGGCATGATTGTGCCAGTATTGTATGTGGCGATGTTTTTACATATTCTTATGCGGATTGCTCAGCTTCTTGGTGGCTTTAATCTAAATCTAGATCTAAATAATGTAGCATGGGATGTACAGCTTAATGCTCAAGCGATTGTGGGGCTATCATGTCTTTGGCTTATAGTTTCTGAATTAAATAGCATTCATCAAGGGGCTGAGAGATCATTGGGTGCACTGGTGGCTCTTTTGTTTGCGATTGGAGTTTCTGGGTATTTTGTCAGTGCTTTAATTAACGGCTTATTGGCTTTTACATTCTTAATTGTATGGAATCGCATGAGCACTGGCTGGTTTCCAATTCTTTATGATAAGCCAATACCATCAGAATCTTTAGATTCCTGGATTGATAAAACTGCGCCAAGTTTTCGCCTTGATGGGACTATTCCTCGACAAGAAAATGCTTTTTCGATTTGATATTTTTCCAGTCATCTGCATCTTTGGGTGGATCTTCCGCTTCATGGATCACCGGCCATTTCTTTGCAAGCTCAGCATTGATTGCAAGAAAGTCAGACTGGTCTTCAGGCAGCTGATCCTCAGGGTAAATGGCATTGACAGGGCAATGACTGACGCACAGATTACAGTCAATGCATTCATCGGGATTGATAACTAACATGTGGGGGCCAGCATGAAAACAATCCACAGGACATACTTCCACACAGTCAGTGTACCGACATCGAATGCACGCTTCAGTTACGACATAAGTCACTGGTTTTTCTCCTTAAATTTTGCTACGATCAGGCGATGAATAGGGTCAAAATAACAGTAGTCCACCATCGCTCCCAGCATACCCCTTTGGCTATTTTAAATCAATTGCCCCTTGGGGTGATTGGATATTATTTACAGGAAAGGGCTGTTGTTGACTTTGTATTTGTACAAGATATTGATATTGGAAAAGCGCTCGAGAGTGATTTTGTGGTGATTATGGGGGCTATGGAAAGTGTGAATGATTCCACAGTATCCTGGTTGGCTCATGAGGCCAGATTGATTAAAAATTTGCTCAATCATCAGGTTCGATTGTTTGGGATTTGTTTTGGAGCACAGCATATAGCTAAGATCTTAGGTGGATCTGTTTATAAGATGGTAAATCCTATCGTTCGTTTATCAGATATTAGCTTAAATAGGGATGGTAAATTGCATCCCATTTTTTGTGGGTTTCCAGATCAATTTAAAGCAATCTCATTGCACCAAGACTATATTCAATTGCCATTATCCGCTGTTCCTTTGGCAGAAGGCAGTGGAATTATGCAGGCATTTTCTTATGAAAATGTCGTTGGCGTTCAATTTCACCCAGAGATTACCTCGGGGCTTTTAAATGCGTTCATTCAAAAGCGGATTAAACGATCTTTGGCCTATCACCATATGATTCCTGAGTGCTTGTTATTAAAGCAGAGGGCAGCAGAATATGAAAAAAATTTGTTGCATCTGGGAGAGCTGTTGGCCGATAATATTCTTGCATCAATTGAGGAAAAGGTATGATTGACAAAATCAAAAAGACCATAGAGACGGCCTTGCCCGGTTCGATTGCAGAGCCCTTTACAGATGATAATCATCATTTTGAGGTCAGAGTGATCGCTCCTCAATTTTCGGGTAAATCTTTATTGGCACAGCATCGTATGATTTATGCTGCACTGGGTGAGTTGATGAATGAAATTCATGCTTTGGCGATTGAAACAAAAGTAAAGGAGAATGTATGAATACACAAGAACAAATTAAGGCGTTGCTAGAAGAGCATCACATTGTATTATTTATGAAAGGGACCCCAATGTTTCCGCAGTGTGGATTTTCTGCTCAGGTCGCTGCGATTCTTGGAGAGTATCACGTTGAATTTCATGCAGTCAACGTGCTTATGGATGATGCTATTCGTCAAGGCATTAAGGTTTATGGCAATTGGCCAACCATTCCTCAGCTTTATGTCGATGGCGAATTAATCGGTGGTTGCGATATTATCACAGCATTGCATGAGCAGTCACAACTTGCAGCTGTTCTTGCTTAGAAGTTTTTCCAAATATCATCTTGGGGCAAGTGATCGGCTTGGCTGTGATCGCGCTTTGCATGCAACTTGGCATGTTTTTCAATTTCAAAACTAACTGAGGCGCTGTCTTTTGGGGATTGGTTTAGCAGGTCAAGAAGCTTGTCAGTATCAGAGCGATAATTTTTGATAAGCTTGCGTTTTAAGTGTTTTAAAACCATGGTGATCTCCTTTGATTCTATTGTATAAAACCGGTGAGGGAAGTGCAAACAATTTGCCTTTATAATCACATTTTGAGAAAATGTTCCAATGATTGGAGGGGCTCATTTGAAAAAATGGCAGTTTTACGATTTTGCATTTGACGACTTGAGGCAGCCTAAAGGTACGGACGCGATAGATGCGCATTTTCTAACCTATTTGCAAGGGAGTAACCGCTCTCTTTATGATGAACTTCTGATTTACCGTGCAGGTCAAAAGCCCCAAAGTTTGAATGATTTCTTAATTTCGCTTGCTCGGGTGATGCAGCAGTATATTCTTGATGGATTTGACATCCATCGAGCACATCAGGATTTGTCGGAGGCGGTCTTGATGCTTGATGAGCGAGCGAGTGTGGCTAAAAACTGGTTGATGAAAGTTAAATTTGCTCAACCAAAATTAGATCGACTTTCTACGATGCCTTCGCTGACGGAAGAGGCATTTTTAAAGCAGGCTAAAGTAGCTCTGGATGGAGGCCTCGGCCCAGATGAGTATCATATTTTCTTAGCACAATCTATTGATTGTATGGAAAACGCTGCTCAATGGGGGTGGCAACATTTTCTTGTACCAGAAAGGCGCGATTATGATCAGTTAATTGATGTTCAAAAGGATCAGGAAGGCGCTTTGGTTTCGAAACATATTGAGATTAGAGAAGGCTTTTCACACATTGATAAGAGTGCCTCGTTTGAGGGAATTCATCATCAGACACATTATTGTATTTATTGTCATAAGAATCAGGGGGATTTTTGTAGCAAAGGATTTCCTGTAAAGAAGCGTGAGCCTGAGCTTGGCTTTAAATTTAATTCACTTGGCGAGCATTTGTTGGGATGTCCTTTGGATGAATGCATTAGTCAGATGCAGTGGCTTAGAAAAGAAGGAGATATTCTTGCGGCATTGGCGATGATTATGCGTGACAATCCCATGGTTGCTGTTACGGGTCATCGCATTTGTAATGATTGTATGAAGGCTTGTATTTATCAGAAGCAAGACCCTGTGGATATTCCGCAAATTGAAAGTCAAACATTAAAAGACATTTTGTATTTGCCATGGGGTGTTGAGATCTATGAGCTTCTAACATGGTGGAATCCATTGAGGCAAGAGACCTTTAGAATAAGGCCTGCTCAATCAAAGCCTGTTGCAATCATGGGTGCTGGCCCTGCTGGGTTTACTTTAGCTCAGCAGTTAATAATTCGTGGATACCCGGTGACATGCTTTGATGGGCTTACCATTAGGTCTATTGATATGGATCGCTTCTTAGGGCCCATATTTGATTTTGGTTCAATTGTGCAGGACCTTGCAGAACGTATGCCCTCTGGTTTTGGGGGTGTTGCTGAGTATGGCATCACCGCGCGTTGGGATAAAACATATTTAACTTTAGTGCGTATTTTGCTTGAGCGGCAACCGCATTTTGAATTGATTGGCTCGGTGCGTTTTGGTGGTACTTTAACAGTTGAGGACATTTGGGATTTGGGATTTTCGCATTTAGCACTGGCTGTAGGTGCAGGCTTGCCTCAGGCACTTAACATTGAAAATTCTTTGGCTCCAGGCATGCGCCAAGCCAGTGACTTTTTGATGAATTTGCAATTAACAGGGGCGCATCAATCTAGCCATCGGGTAAATTTGGATGTGTGCATGCCTGCATTGATTATTGGGGGTGGTTTAACAGGAGTTGATACAGCCACGGAAGTTAAGGCTTATTATATTCAGCAGGTTCAGGCATTTGCCAAAGGGTTTTTGCAAATCACAGAAACACAGCAATCTAATTGGCTTAAGACGTTGAATGAAAAAGAACAGCAAGTTGCTCTCCGATGGCTTGAGGATGGGAAGAGGCTTCTGGAATGCCCTGAGCCGATGCGGGCACAGTTAATAGCAGATATTGCAAAAGTGAGTATTGTTTATCGACAGTTGATGAAAAATAGCCCAGCTTATCGTAAAAATCCGGAGGAGCTTGCTTTTGCACTGGAAGAGGGCATTACTTATTACCAGGAGTTAACGCCCAAGCGTGTGATGTTGGATCAGTATGGGCATGTATCTGCGCTTGTGGTGGATGATGGTGAGAATGAGCGTATCTTAGCTGCTGCGAATGTCTTTGTAGCAACAGGTGCAAGGCCAAATATTGCCTATGGTTATGAGCATTTTCAAACTTTTGAGAAAGAGGCTGGCTACTATGTTCGGTATCATTATCATGAGGGTAGATTGATAAAGGATGAGTCCAAATCAAATATGAAGTCTGAGCATATTGGTTTTTTGACAAGTTATGAAAACCAAGGGCGTTTTGTGAGTGTGGTTGGTGATGCGCATCCGGTTTTTCATGGCTCTGTTGTCGGTGCGATTGCTTCAAGTATGAAAAATGCAAAGGTAATTGATCAAATTCTAGAGCATGCGCCTGTGCAAAGGCGCAGGATTATCAATCGGCCTGAATTGGTGGCAGTAGAGGTTATGGGTGAATACGTTCAAATTCAGATTCATTCTGTGCTGCATGCTAAGAATGCAAGGCCTGGTCATTTGTATCGATTGTCCCAGTTAAATCAAAAAAGCAGTCCATGGGTTTGTGCGCTTGCGGATGTTAAGGAAGATGTGTTGACTTTTTATGTAGAGGCTAAGTTGATTAAAGATATTGATCAGCTTGGGGATTTGGCATTGATGGGGCCAAGTGGGGTTAGAATGCGCATTGATCGAAGTGACCTGTTGATTGTGACTGATGCGTCTGGCTTCTTTGATGGAATCAGTATTTACTTAGCTTCAAAGAAAGAGGGTGCCAATGTTAGGTGGTATCATCAAGGTGATTTAAGTCAGTTTTCACAAGTGATGCATTTGCATCAGCTTGAGATTCAGGCTGTGAAAATTATTGATTGGCACACCTTTCAGGCAGAGCGTATTTTAGTATTAGCCGGGTTTCAGCTGGTTAAAGAAGCTCAGGCCCATAAAAATCAGATTTCAGGCACTGTTACGGCGTCTGTTAAAGGTCCTGCTCAATGTTTGCTAAAAGGCATTTGTGCGCAATGCTTGCAGTGGCAAATTGATCCTGTGAGTTTAAGGCGGACTAAAGCGGTATATGGTTGCTCATGGCAGAATGAGCCTATTGAGTTGATTGATGTTGGGCATTTGGAGCAGCGCTCTTTGCAAACGAGAGTTTGGGAAAAATGGGGGGCGGCTATTGATCAACACTTATTTGATTTTCAATAGGCATTTTTATAGATATTGGCGAGTTTAAAGGCTTCACTGAGATTATGTGGTAAGGTTGCAACTGGGAACTTTATTGTTTTTGGTGGATACTTACCGATAAGAATTGAGACATTAAAAGTAGGCCATATTCACTGATGATGGACTCAGGATGAAATTGAAGACCAAATAAAGGCCATTTTTTGTGCCTAATGGCCATGATAATGTCATCTGAGGTGGCATCAATGTGCCAGTCATGATTGAGAGAGTTTGGCTCAATGGCCAGTGAATGGTAGCGTGCGGCATATAAAGGGTGAGGGATATTTGTAAAAAGACCTTGCCCATTGTGATTTATTTTTGCTTTGTAGGCATGTTTTGGGCTGGTTTTGATGATGTTTGCACCATAGACATGCCCTATGGCTTGGTGTCCAAGGCATATCCCCAGAATAGGGATATGGCGCAGTTGATAGATGATGTCCAGGCATATACAGCTTGAGTTAGGGTGTTTAGGTCCTGGAGATAGAATGATGTGAGAGGGTTTTAATGATTGAATCTGTTTGAGGGTGATTTGATTGTTCAAATGAATTTGAAATTCATGACCCAACATCCCGACCTGGTGCGCCAGGTTCCATACAAAGGAATCATAGTTGTCGATGATTAAAATCATGTGAAACTTTTGAGTTTGGTTAAGCACTCATGCCATTCTTGCTGAGGATCCGATTGGTATGTGATGCCGCAGCCAGCTTGGGCATAAAGTGTCTGCTCATGCAGAATAAGACTGCGAATGAGGATATTGCTATCAAGGTCACCTTCAGGTGTTAAATAAAATAAGCTGCCACAGTAAAATCCTCTGGGTGTATATTCAAGAGCTTTGATGATCTGCATGGATTGATGTTTGGGAGCGCCGGTTATGGATCCCCCTGGGAAGCAAGCAAATAAAGCATCTACAGCGTCATATTCTGATTTTAATGTGGAGGTTATGGTTGATACCAGATGGTGTACATGGGTAAATGACTGCAGCTCATTGAGTTTTAAGACCTTGACCGAGCCAATTTTACTCACTTTCCCCAAGTCATTGCGCATAAGATCAACAATCATCGTATTTTCTTGTTGGTCTTTGGTGCTGTTAAGCAGGGCCCTTTGGTTTTCTTGGTCCTTTATCAAATCAGACGATCTTGAGATCGTTCCTTTAATGGGGGATGTTTGGATGATCTGGTCATTGAAAACCTGAATAAAACGCTCCGGTGAGCTTGAAAGAATGTTCAGTGAGCCATGTTGGAAGTAGGCGGAGAATGGTGCAGGGTTTTGATGCTGGAGCGTTAAATAAAGATCAATCGGGTCGCCTAAAAAAGGGGCCATGAATGCTTGGGTAATGTTGGCTTGGAAAATGTCGCCATTTTCAATGTGGTCTTTGGTTTTCTGGACGGCATCGATAAAATGATGGTCAGGTGCTACTCCTGATAGTGTGGGCATCAGACAGGGGGAGTGGCTGCTTGGTTTTAGTAGGTTTTTAATTTTTTTGATTTGTGATGAGGCTTTTTGAGGTGAGGGTGTTAGGTTGTCAAGCCCGCTGCAGCAAATCCAGGCTCTATTTTGAAGATGATCAAAGGCAATGACCTGGTCAATAACACGAATGATTGCCAAGGTACTATTGAATTTAGAATCAGAGTGCATGATTAAGTGGCCAAGATCATAAGATAAAGCGCCAATCACCCCACCTTGGAATGGGGGAAGTTCGGGGTGTTTTTGAATATCAAGTTTTTGTTTTAATGATTGAATATACGGTTTTATCTGTGGGTAATGATTGCTGTCAAAGAGACGGCTTTGAGCAAAGTCGATGGTTAGAAAGCTGTATTGTGAAGAGCTGTGTTTTGGCGCTGCGCTTTCAAAAAGGCAGGGACTGAAGTCTCTAAAGCACTTAAGTGCAAGTTGAGGGTTTATAAAATCAATTTCCTCGATGATGGGTTTCACGCAAAAGTGCTCGTGGGAGTTGTTTAGTATGGGTAAATTTAGTTTACATGAAAAGATAGTGAGTTAGAAGTGGCATATTATTTCTGTTTGATGTTAAAATAATAAGATCTGGGGGCGACTTGGCTTCGACGTTAGTGGCAAGACTCTAGGTGCATGCCGAGTTGTAGGTATCTCGTTAAACTGCTTGCAAACTAAACTAAACGCAAACGATAAACGTTTACTTAAGGCCGCTGCCGCTTAATTGAGGCATGCCTTCTCCAAGGGTGTATGGCGGATGGTATGCCCAGCGGAGTTATTCTCATCCGTTCGCATTGAATTGTGCCTTTGGTTTCAATGTTCAATTAAAAGGATCGCTCTTCAATATCAAGCCAGCTGGAGATTGAAGGGTTAAAAATAAAAAGCGGATCTAAGCATGTAGAGCCAAAAGTTGAGTGCTAGCGGACGCGGGTTCGATTCCCGCCGCCTCCACCATAACCCATTGATTTAATCTATTTTTTAATTATTTCCGGTCTTGCGGGTTTTGTTTCTTTAAAATCATGCTTGTTATTATCCTTAGGCTTATCATTTTCTTCCAATCTTGATCCAGGGCAATCAATTGGGATGGTCTTTTGAGTAGCTACTTTTATATCTTTTCTTTAAAATAT
>VGUW01000043.1 GCA_016874185.1 Gammaproteobacteria bacterium | reverse complement strand
GAGTCATAACCTTGGGGCAATGCGGAGATAAATTCATGAGCGTGGGCTTTTTTAGCAGCTTCGATCACTTCTTCATCGGTGCTATCTGCTCGGCCGTAACGAATATTTTCCATCAAGCTTCTATGAAACAAAGATGGGTCTTGGGGAATCATAGCGATATTTTCTCGTAAACTATCTTGGGTTACATCCCTAATATCCTGACCATCGATTAAAATAGCGCCATCTGTTACGTCGTAAAGCCTTAGGATCAAATTGACGAATGTTGACTTACCTCCTTCTGAATAACCAACAAGCCCAACTTTCTGACCAGCTTTAATTTCTATAGATTTATTCTGAAAAAGTGGTTCAGTACCTTTGTAATGGAATTTGACGTTGTCAAATGTGGTTTGGCCTTTGTAACAGTTTAATGCTACCGCGTTTGGCTTATCTAGTATTTCTATTGGTGCGAGCGCAATTTGAAGGCCTTGCTTGAGATTACCGACGATATCAGAAAAATTTAGAATATCCGCAGATAGTGACCATAATGTGCTGATCAGACTAATATTAACACTAACAAGTAGTGCAAAATCACCTGGCGTTATAGTTCCTACTTTAAAGCCAGAAACCAAAAACATAAATACTAAAACTTGGTAAAATACGAAAGATAATCCTTGGAATAGGAACATCCATAAAAACCACCAATCCCTCTTCTGATCAGCGATCACATAGTCATCTAGGTGCAACATTAATCTTGAAGATTCATTTTTCTTTGCCAAAAATAAATTCACAGATAAAATGTTGCTAAAAATATCTACCATATAACCAACAACTTTAGATCGAATAGCGGCAGAATCTTCGCACAGTAGCTTAGCCTTTTTTTAACATATAGTGCTGAACCCGCAGTAAAAATTAACACCCACCCCAGCAATAAAAATGAGAAAGTGGAACTTATGGTCCAAACCGCGAAAACCGCAATGCAGACAGCAAGGAAATTGCTAAAGAATTGCTGGATCACCAGTTTTACAAGGTCGGGAATCCCACTCATCACATCTTTTACTTTATTGGCTAAATTTCCTGCGAATTGATTTTGAAATAAGGTGATAGAATGATCCATCATCATTTTGACTAGAATATCACCTACATGTCGCTTTAAACGTGGATTTAATTGTAACCATATAAAGTCATAGAAACGAAACATTATAACAAGCAGCAAAGACATTATTAAATAAAATACAATAAGTGGTAACAGCTGTTGATTAATATCCGCTGCTTGCACATTTGGTAGTCGATCGACCATAAGTTTTAACAGGTACGGCCTTAAACTCAGGTCGACAGCCCAAAAAATTGCAACTGTTACTTGCCCGAAGATTAAGAGCTTAAAAGGGCGTAGTATATTCAAAAGGAATTTAATCATATTATGGTCTTTTAGCGTAATCGTATGATGCAGAATGAAAGCTCACTTGAAGCCCCGGTGATGATTGCTGTTTTCCCATGTAAATCAAAAAATGTTGTCATTTTATTCAATCCCAAAATTATTTTATTGCCCCTCATACGCAGCTTTATCTTGACATACTTTGCTGTTTTATGCAAATATATTCTGTGCGTAGACAGTATGTAACGCGTAAAATAATTGTTTAAAGGAGATCATTTACATGTATCAGCACAGAGTCACTATCAACCCACAACATGCACCAAGCAATTAATCGGAGAGTTGTACAATGAAAAAGTCATCAAAAACAAACTGGATCAACATGAACGAAGTGTCAGGCTTCTTGCTTTATTCTGCTTATTTTGCGTGGAAGCGCAAGATTGAAGGCACTCTTTTGCCTCATGACCTCACTCACGTTCAGTTTATACTTTTGATGACATTAGGATTCTTGAAGAAAGATAAGGCGTATGTATCGCAAAATGACCTCGCAAAGTTCTTGTGTTTTGATGTGACCATGACGTCTCAGGTGTTGCGTGCTTTAGAAAAGAGAGGATTACTCAAGCGCTCCCAAAAAGAAGGTGATGAGCGCTCTAAATTTTCAGAATTAACAGATGCCGGCCTAGCTAAAATCCAAGGCGCAGCAAAAGATCTCCTTAAGGCCGAAGAATCCTTTTTTGTAAGTTTAGGGGAAAATAAGCAAGGATTTGATGAGCATTTACGCGGCATTTTACAACAATAAATCGCGGACGCTAGCCGTGAGTAAAATTATTTTCTTAAACGGATGTGGTTCTAGCGGAAAGACTTCCATCGCAAGGAGATAGTCATAAAGCTTATGAATTTGACAAAGAGGAATTCAATGACATCGGTTGGTTCCATCTTGATGAAATTCTGCACGATAAGTCAGATCCTCACATGGGGCGTTTTATACAGAAATTAAAAGGTGGTTTATGACTAAAAACATCATCAATCAAAAGTACAATAAGTTTCTTGCCGATTTGAAAGAGCGAGTTGCATCATCGAGGTATAAAGCGGCTTTAAGCGTTAATCGGGAGCTGATTCTTCTTTATCATCATATCGGAACGCAAATACTTGATGCGCAAAGCAAGCAAGGCTGGGGAGCTAAAGTTATTGATCAATTATCGAAAGACCTTGCATCTGAATTTCCAGAGATGAAGGGTTTTTCAGTGCGTAACCTGAAATACATGCGCAAATTTGCCGAGGAATATCCGGATCCCCAATTTGTGCAGGAGGTGCTTGCACAATTAACCTGGTATCATAACGTGACTTTGCTTGATAAAATATCAGACAAGCAAATCCGCCTATTTTATGTAAAGCATACTATTGAACATGGCTGGTCCCGCAATATCATGGTTATGCAAATGGAGTTATCACTACATAAGAGGCAAGGTCAAGCTATCACAAATTTTAAAGATAAATTGCCATCGCCACAATCAGATTTAGCTCATTACACCTTGAAAGACCCGTATGTTTTTGATTTCTTAAGCATAGGCGATGAAGCTCATGAGCGTGAAGTAGAAAAAGCCCTTGTGCACCATATGGAAAAATTTATCCTCGAGCTTGGAACGGGATTTGCCTTTGTTGGGCGTCAATACCATTTAGAAGTAGGAGATCAGGATTTTTATATTGACCTACTTTTCTATCACCTAAAACTTAGATGCTTTGTAGTTATTGAGCTCAAAGATAAAGATTTTAAACCGGAATACGCCGGTAAAATGAATTTTTATCTATCATGCGTAGATGACCTTGTAAAACACGAGACAGATCAGCCATCTATAGGTCTCATTTTATGTAAAAGCAAAAACAATATCCTGGCTGAATATGCCTTGCGTGATATGACAAAACCAATAGGGCTTGCTGAGTATAGACTGCGGGATGCGCTGCCGGAAAACCTCCAAACGCTATTACCAACTATTGAAGAGTTAGAGGCTGAGCTTGCAAAAGATTTAGGGGATGAGGATGAGTAGAGTAATTATAATCAATGGCCGATCTTGCGCAGGAAAAACAACAATAGCACAAGAAATCTGCAGCCAATCTGATAATAAGTTTGTTCATTTGCAAATCGATAAAGCAGGAGGATTTTATAGCACAATTTTTCCTAAAGGCTTTGTTTTTGCAGAAAATGAAATTGGAACTGAAAATAATGATGATGGACTAAAGGGGTTATTTAATAATAATCGCCTGGCTCGTAGAAAAGTTGTTGCTTCTGTATTACTTGGAACTGCAAAAGAATTGTTAAAACAGAATTTCAATATTGTTGTCGACACAGCCTTAGATGGCCCAGATGCAAAAGAGCTAGCGCAAATATATTTAGAATATTTAGCAATATATGACATCACATTTGTAGGAATATATTGCCCTCTTGAAGAGAGATTAAAAAGGCTAGAGACCAGAAAAGATAATCTCTTTTTAACCGAGGACTTTATCAGAAACCAAACAGATCAATACGATGTTTTTGAGTCATGCAAAGAATTTTATAATATTTGGTTTGATAGCTCCCTATTAAACGGCGAAGAAATTGCAAAAAGCATATTAGAACACAAGCAAAATGCTCAGCAAGGTAAAGTTCCCCAATTTGTGGTGCGCACGTCTCAGCTTTCTGATATTCCCGCCATGGTAGCACTTTCAAGAGACAAGCGGTTAGCTTATGAGAAAGCCCAACCACAATTTTGGCGTTATGCTGGAGAGGAAGGCGATAAGGCGCAGGAAAAATGGTTCAAAGAACTGCTAGAGGATAAAAATTATGCGATGTTCATTGCAGAAAGCGAAACCCAAGAAATCCTTGGATTTGTGATTGGCAAGCGCATAGCAGCTCCGGAAGTTTATAATCCAGGCGGTCTGACATTGATGATTGATGATTTGTGCGTACAATCCGAGAACCTTTGGCAATCTGTTGGGCATGAGTTAATTGAAAAGATCAAAGCTACGGCCAAGACTAAAGGTGCCAAACAAATCCTTGTGGTATGCGGCGCACATGATCATCCAAAACGTAAGTTTTTGAGCGAACAAAATTTACAGGTAGCATCTGAGTGGTTTGTAGGAGGTTTTGTATGAGTCTTCGTAACATAGATTATGATCAGTTATGCCCTAGCTTACATTACTTACATGTGAGTGAATTAAGAGCTTGCTGCGAGAAGCTTAGCCTTTCTGTGAAAGGCAAGAAAATAGATTTTATCAATAGGATTATACATTTTATTAAGACTGGTGAAAAACTTAACTTGAGCGAATATCCTGCAACCTCAGTTTCAAAAGATCGAAACAACCTTATATTAAGCCCTAATGCATTAATGCTTAAGGGGATCTATAAAAATGATCTAAAAACAAGGCTTTTCTTCAAAGAAATTATAGGTGGGCATTTCCACTTTACAGCTTTTGGGATTGATTGGCTAGAGAGTCGCTGGATGGATGGCAAACCACCTACATACCAAGAATTTGCTGATATGTGGAGTAAAGAATATGCTTTTAGGAAAACATATGGAAGTGCACCGAAAGCCGAATGGGCTTATATTAATTTTGTAAAAATTTATTTAACCGAGAATCCCAATGCATCCCGCAATGAAATATTAAGTAGTTGGGAACTTGAGCGTGCAAAACATAAGGAATTAGTAGATAAATTTTTTAAAGGATACTTATGACCACCACATTTGCCCCAACCCTTGATCTTGCGCGCAAACTCATAGCGGAGCAATTTCCAGAATACGCCAGTTTGGCTATAACCGACGTTGAAAAACAAGGGCATGATAACCGCACCTATAGGCTCGGCGACCATATGCTCATTCGTATGCCAACAGCCGAAGATTACGCTTTAAAAGTTCCAAAAGAGCAAGAGCTGCTGCCGCAACTCGCAAAATATTTAAGCGTTAGCATTCCGGCGCCTATTAAAATGGGAAAGCCATCGACAGATTATCCTTATCCATTTTCTATATACAAATGGTTGCCCGGGAAAAGTATCAATTTGCTCACCTTAGCCGAACAAGATAAAGAACAACTTGCTTTTGATCTCGCAAAGTTTTTAAAAGAGCTGCAAGCCATTACCGATGTGGAAGGCTCTGAGCCAGGTCAGCACAACTGGTGGCGTGGTGATCATGCCAGCGTTTACGATAAAGGAGCGCGAGAACAGATCGCAGAGCTAGCTGAAATCATAGATGCAAGCAAAGCATTAGCTTTATGGGACCGTGCTTGTGCTACAAAATGGAATAAACAGCCCGTATGGATTCATGGAGATTTTGCGACCTCCAATATACTGATGGATGGTGGCAAACTCTCTGCTGTCATTGACTTTGGTGGCGCTGCTGTTGGTGATCCTGCCTGCGATCTTGTGATTGCATGGACGTATTTATCCGGTAAAGCGCGTGAGATTTTTATTTCTGAAATGGATATGGATAATGATACATGGCTTCGTGCACGTGCCTGGGCACTTTGGAAAGCAACATTTGAGCTTTGTCAGATAACAGATAAACGCAGCCATGAAGCTGAAGCTCAAAAACGAATTATTGGCGAGGTTGCGAATGGATAATTTTATAATAAAACAATTAACAGCAGAGGATTGGAAAATTTGGAAAGAGTTGAGGTTAGAAGCGTTAAAGAATTCACCTGAAAGTTTTGGCTCATCTTATGAAGAAGAAGTCAATTGGCCAGATTTAGATTTTCAAAATAGCTTAATCAAAAGCGATATATTTGGGGTATTCGTTGATAATTCACTTGTCTCTTGCGCTGGTTTTTATAGTTTGAATTCAGCAAAAACAAAACATCGTGGTGTCATTTGGGGAATGTATACTCGACCTGAATATAGAGGGCAAGGTATTGCAAGTGCTTTAATTCGAACCATTATCAGTCACGCAAAATCACATGTAGCCCAACTACACCTAACCTGCGTGACAACCAATCTTGGTGCTGTGGCATTTTATCAAAAACACGGATTTAAAATATATGGCACAGAGCCTCGTGCACTCAAAATCAGGGATACATTTTTTGATGAGTATTTCATGATGCTTGAGTTAAAAACTATTGAGTGAGTCGATCGTTTATGAATGCAGAAAATAAAAACCACCTCTCTTTAATCATCTGGATTATAGCGTTGATCGCGATTGGTGGGATAATTGGCTCTTTAACCAAGCCGGAGATTAGTACTTGGTATAGCGCATTAAATCGCTCCAATCTGACACCGCCGAATTATGTATTTCCGGTTGCTTGGACTATTTTATACGGCATTATTGGCACATGCGGCTGGCTCATTTGGCGCTCTCAAGCATTTCCCAAGCTACGTATTATCAAAACCTTATACGTGGCTCAGCTCATTTTAAACTGGAGCTGGACGCCTTTGTTTTTCCATTACCACTTAACTGGACTTTCCCTCGTAGTTTTGGGGCTCATGGATATTCTTGTCGCCACAATAATTTGGCTAGCTTATAAAAAAATGAGAGCGGCATCGCTGCTGATGATTCCTTATCTGTCATGGATTCTATTCGCAAGCTACTTAAACTTTTACATATGGCGGTATAACTGAATGAAGATTAGCAATGGTGGTCAAGCATAAAAAACACAAACGTCTTATTTTTATCCATGTAGACGGTGACAACTGAAGCATTAGAATATTATGAGTTACAAAGAACGGGTCGATAAAGTGATTGATTTCATAGGCAAGCATCTTGATGAAGAGCTTGAGCTGGATGAGCTTTGCCGCATCGCTTGTTTTTCAAAATATCATTTTCATCGGTTGTTTACAGCTTACACTGGGTTACCTTTAATGGGCTATATCAAGTGGCTGCGGCTAAAACGAGCTGCTCATCAATTGATTGTCCATAAAGAGGAAACAATTATTAACATTGCATTGGATGCTGGATTCGAATCCCATGAATCATTCGCCCGTGCTTTTAAACAAATTTGCGGGCAAAGCCCCAGCGAATTTAGGCGTGAACGCAATTGGGAAAGCTTCGAAAATCCACCGCAACCTATGCATATTAAAGGTGAAAAAATTATGACGATAACGATTAAAGAATTGCCAGCTAAAAGGGTTGCTGTAATGGAGCATCACGCAGATCCCATGCGATTGTCCGACACGCTGGATAAGCTCACTACTTGGGCAAAGGCACAACCCATTAACCTAAAACCTAAAGCAGGAGAAGCCTTTGGTTTTGGCTACCACGATCCAAGAGAAGTGAAACCAGAAGAGTTTCGCTTTGATTTAGCCCTTAGCGTTCCACAAGATTTTAAATTGAATGATCAGGTGACAGAACGCACTTTGCCTGCTGGGAGATATGCCGTCACCATGCATAAGGGTTCGCGGGATAATATCGGTGATACGATTTACAGCATTTATCGTGATTGGTTACCGCAGTCCGGTGAAGAACTGGGGGATTTGCCTTGCATATTCTGCTATTACAATTTTGATTACGAGGTAGCTGAAACGGAATCTTTAACCGAAATTTGGGTGCTTCTTATGTAGGAATTAAAGTATGAGTATTGAGGGACAATCTTGTCCCTCAATCATTAAATGGCAGCAGAACATCAAAAATCTTTGTTAGCTGCTGGAAATAGCTAGCATCACAATCATCCTCTAACGCCCATATCCATGCAAGTACCGCCTGCACAAAACACCAATCAATGATTCGGCGTTCTGGCAATTCGAGGGCTGCAGCAAACCGAGTGACACGACCCTGAATAATATTTGGTGCATCATCGTGATTCAGTAATTCCGGGATTGGATTGCGGATAAAAGCTGCCACTTCATACGCTGGTTCCCCAATCACACCCTTGGGATCGATCACTAACCATTCATCACCATTTTGCAAAATATTATCATGGTGGAGATCACCATGAAGCAAAACATCTGGCTCAGCCGTTTTTAAAAGCTGGTCTCGGAGCTTTCTTGCTTTTTGCAGATAATGCTTTGGAATATTCCAATCCTTATCCAACGCCGTCAGCCAATCTTTGATATGGGGGAAATTGTGACCTTCAGGAATACTTGCTTGATGAAGCTTTTTCATGACCCCACAGGCAATTTCGATAGATTTATGTTCTTGATTTGGAAAATAACTTTTAATAGATATCCCAGGAATGGCTCTTTCCAAAAGCAACATTCCATTATCTTCGACAAGCACCTTCACTGCACCATATCCTGCAAAGCATTTAAGAGCAAATGATTCTCGAGTTAGTGCCTCATGATCAAGTCCCAATTTTAAAATGATAGGATTATGGCCCTGAAATCCTGATAGCACATAGTTGTAGGTAAGATTGGTGACTTCTTTTAAATCACGCAAATCTAACCTTGAAGCTATTGCAGCAACAAGCTCAGGCAGTGTATCTAGCCACTCTTTGCCTTTTCTTTCGTAAATGCTGATGATGTTGGAATGGAAGGTGTTCATTATGACTTCTCTGCAGAAAACGGTTCTGCGCCATCTTCCAAAATATCTAAATACTTACG
>VGUW01000042.1 GCA_016874185.1 Gammaproteobacteria bacterium | reverse complement strand
TTCTGGAAGAGATGATATTGGTCATATTTACACACAAGAGCCTAAGCAAGAGGGGGAGCGGCGATTTGTATTAAAAAGACCAGCCCCGGGACAAACCGGAATAGTGGCAATTGCTTGGCGTGTTCCAGCTGGCCTTGACCAGGATCATTTAAGATTAAGGGTTATGGCCAGTATTTTGGGAGAGGGTAAGTCCAGTCGGCTTTATCGCGCTTTGGTTGATACAGGCCTTGCGCTGTCAGTATATTTATTTGATTTCCCAAATTTTGATCCTGGCTTGATGACAATCTTTGTGACTCTTGCGCCTGGAGTGGCACATCATGTGGTTGAGAAAGCAGTGATTGGTGTGATTGAATTGGTTAAAACCCAAGGTGTTTTAGATGAGGAGCTTCAGCGTGTTCGTCGTGCTGTTAAGGTCTCGCATGCGTTTCGTCAAGACTCAATTGGCTCTAGGTTATCGGGCATTAATGAGGCTATTGCGATTGGGGACTGGAAGTATGAGGCTGAATTTGTTGAGCGTTTTTGCGCTATTGATGCCGCAAGTTGTGTGCAGGCATTAAAAACTTATATGCATGAAGATGCTCAAACTGTTGGCTATTTTATTGCTCAAGGAGAGGGATTGTGAACGAAGTAAAAAAGTATCAATTCAAGTGGGGTGATGTCTTTTGTTTAAAAACCCATCGACCTGATATTGTGATTTTAAAAGGCAGCTTTATCGGTGGAGACTTGCATGCACCAACCCAGGCGCATATGGACCTATTATCACACATGTTGGACCAGGGCACTGACTTTAATTCCCGAGATGAGCTGGCTGATAAGCAAGAGGGTATGGGTGTTGATATTGATTTTGATTATGATGCTTATCGCACACGGTTTTGTTTGTCGGCGTTAACTGATGTTTGGGAGCCGGCTTTGAAATTGCTTGTTGAACAATTGTCTTTAAGTACAATAAGTGAAGCGTGTTTTAAGGTTATTAAGGACCGATTAATTGGTGCACAAAAAGAGCGTTTATCAAGCTCTAAAGATAGAGCCAATGTTGCTTTTTTGGGCAACATGTATCCGGCAGGTCATCCAAATCATGAAATGCCGATTGCGGATTATATTGCAGCAATTGAGGGTTTGACCGCCAAAGATATTCGTGATTTTTATGAGCGTACACGCTCACAGGGACGACTAACCCTGGTGCTGGTAGGTGATATCCTTCCTGGGATGCTGGATGTACTCTCAAGCGTTTTTTCAAATTGGGGGTTATCAAATTTGGCATTTGATCCGGCACATGCGCTGGAGAGTGTATTGACCAGCTCATCTGTTCTTGTGCCAATTGAGGGTAAGGTCAGTGCAGATGTGATGATGGGGCATCGGCTAAATATCAACCGGCAAGATCCAGATTATCTTCCTTTGTTAGTGGGGCTTGATGCATTGGGTGGTAATTTTTCAGCAAGATTAATGCGCACAGTGCGAGATGAGCAGGGATTAACATATAGCATTTACAGTGCTTTGTCAGGCATGGCCGATTTAGCACAGGGCTATTGGTCGATTTGGGCGAATTATGCGCCTGAAAAAATTCATCAGGGCATCGATGCAACTTTGGCACAGTGTCGCATTTGGCAGCAGGGGTTAACTAAAGAGGATCTTGAGGAGCGAAAGGCGGGGATATGTGGTCGTTATGTGCTGAAAATGGCCAGCTGTGCTTCGCTTGCTTCTTTACTTTTGTATTTTATCGAACAGGGTCATGATGAAAATTATCTATTTGAATATCCTAAATATATCAAAGCAATCACCTTGGGCCAGGTTAATCAAGTCATTCAAACCCATGTGCATTTAGATCGGTTGCTGGTGGTGCAGGCTGGTCGGTTACACGCTGGTTAGATTTGCATATTGGTTGAGTAACCATTTAACGCCGTGGTTTTCAAAATGGACCTGAATGCGAAGATTGTGTTCATCGCCCTCCATATTCAGGATCGTTCCTTCACCAAAGCTTTGATGGAAGACTCTGCTGCCTAATCTGAAACCGCTCAGGCCATTGGCTCGGCTATTTGGCCTTATGAGGGGTGCTGTATGATTTTGGTCTGTGCGAACTGGATTGAGGTATCTTTGAGGAATTTCATTCAGAAAGCGACTGGGTCTTTGCAATTGCTCTTTGCCAAAAATACGTCGTGATTGTGCGTAAGTAATGGTTAAGTGTTTTCGAGCACGGGTCATGCCAACGTAGCATAGCCGCCTCTCCTCCTCGAGGTCCTCATCGCTTTGGCTTGAGTTAAAATGGGGGAATAGACCCTCCTCTAGGCCGCTCATAAATACGTGATTAAACTCAAGGCCTTTGGCAGCGTGAAAAGTCATCAATTGTACAGAATGTGGGTTGTCAGAAGAGGCTGAGGCATCCAGAGTCATGTGTATCAAGCAATCATGGATATTGTTCTGCAGTGATTCCTCGGGGTTGTTAAATTGCCCTAATGCGGTGATGAGCTCATCTATGTTTTCAAGTTTTCCAATATGCTCCAGGCTGTTATTCGGGTATAGTGATTTGAGGGTGCTTGCATCAATCAGTGCCGCCATGAGGTCACTTGGATGATCATGGTTTTGGTCTTGTACTTGCACAATAATGGATCTGAATATATCCAAAGCATTGATTGCACGAGGGCTGATGAGTTTATTTTTAATGCAAGCATCAGTGCTTTGCCACAGTGAGAGCTGATTTTCCTTGGCATGTTCGCGAATTTTATCAAGGGTACTTGAGCCAATGCCTCTTGGGGGGAGGTTGATCACACGTTCATAAGCACCATCGTCATGGGGGTTAAGCCATAAACGCAGGTAGGCAAGACAGTCTTTAATCTCTGCTCGATCAAAAAAACGGAAGCCGCCCCATATGCGGTAGGGGATTCCAGCCCCATTGAGGGTTTCTTCAAGAATTCTTGATTGGGCATTGGATCGATAAAATATGGCAAAAGACTCTAGTGGTTCATTTTTTGATTTTTGAGAGATACATTCAACAATATAATTGGCCTCATCTTTTTCATGATAGGCGCAATAAAGGTTAATTTCATCACCTTGCTCTTGGTCGGTCCATAGGTTTTTGCCTAAGCGATCGTGGTTGTTTTTGATAACGGCATTGGCTGCATCCAGAATGGTGCTTGTGGATCTATAATTTTGCTCAAGCCGGATGACATGCGTGTTGTCAAATTTTTTTTGAAAATCCTGCAGGTGACCGACGATAGCTCCTCTCCAGCTGTAGATGGATTGATCATCATCACCAACAGCGGTTAATGATGATTTTTGGCCAATCAGAGATAACCATGCAAACTGTAGTTTGTTGGTATCTTGAAACTCATCAATTAGAATATACTTAAATCGTGTCTGATAAAGCTCTTTGACTTGTTGATTGTGCTTCATTAGTTCGTAGCAGCGTAAAATAAGATCAGTGAAATCAAGCAGACTTTGCATTTGACAGTATTTTTCATAAACATCGTAAGCTTTGATAAAGTTGCGCTCAAATTGATCCTCACAGATATCAGAAGCATGTTGGAAGTTTTCTTTGCACTGATTGATCAAGTATTGGGTCTTTTTGGGGGGGTATATGGTTTCTGCCAGATTTAGCTCTTTGTGTATTTTTTTGATAAGCCTTAATTGTTCCTCGCTATCCATGACCTGAAAATGGGAGTCAAGATTGGCTTCTTGATGATGGGTTTTTAAAATCTTGTGGCATTGCGAATGAAAGGTCCCAACCCACAGGTGAGTGGAAGGAACGTGGAGTAAGGATGCGACTCGTTCTTTGATTTCATTAGCGGCTTTATTTGTAAATGTTACAGCAAGAATCTGTCCAAGCTTGGCGCGCCCGGTTTCAACCAGCCAGGCAATACGGTGAACAAGAACTCTTGTTTTCCCACTACCGGCCCCAGCAATAATCAAAAGATGAGGTGCGTCAGAACACACCGCTTCGGCTTGATGGGAATTTAAATTGGAAATCAATGCTTCAGTCATAAGATGCGCCTGTAAGTGATAAAAATTATCATAGTGATTTGGGGGAGGATTGTCTAGATATTAGGGCTTATGATATATTCAGGGGATGATGTTATTATTTTTCTTCATTTCTTTTTTGCATGCTCATGTTTTGGTTGTGGAGCAAAAGCCGGATTTTATTCAACAGGCTCAGATTTTGAACTGCGTAAAAGAATCAGAGTTTGTGGGTTGCTTGGCTAGTTTGCAAGGTGTTTTATCTGTGGATTTTTATCCATCAGCGCAGGTAAGCTCTCTGGTTATTAAACCAAGAAAGCCTATAGCGCGATGGGGCGCTGGATTTGTTGATTCAAGTGGGCAGTGGTTTCAGGTCCCCCTGACCGATGACAACAGGGGATTGACGGTGCTGGATGTTAAAGAGCCAGATTTATATGATGCAATTGTGCTTTTGAGTCGATTTACAACACGTCATATGCAGCTAACTTATGTTGAAAAAACAGCCGGAGGGCAGTGGCAAGTTTTAATCCAAGACGGGCCATTGCTGTATTTGGGCTCGAGACCATCTGATCCAATGGGCGGGGTTGAACAATTTTTCAAATCCCATCCTGATGCACTTAGATTAGCTGGCCAATATTTTGATTTTAGGAATCCTGAGATGGTTGCAAGAGGTCGGCGATAATTGCTCTTGATGCAATCTCAAAGGCCGCATATAATGGCTAAGTGAAAAAAACTTGACCTTGGTACAAAATGGAGCTAATTTTACTTAAAATATGCAAAATCTTTCTATGAAATCACAGTTACTTCTTATCGTTGACTTAGGTTCAAGTGCCATCAGGGCGATGGTCGTGGATATTTACCAAGATATGGCGCAGGCGATTTTGGCGACCTATTCAGTAAGCAGCGAGGGGTATGAAAAAGGTGAAGTTGTTGATTTTACCCGGTTTCAAAATGCTGTGAATGCGCTTTTGCAAAAAATCAACACAGAGCACTTGGTTGAAATTAACCAGGTGAAAGTTCTAATATCACCGGTTTGGATGCGTTCTTTAAATTCTCATGGTATTGCGCGGGTATTGCAAGACCAGGTCAGTGAATATGATGTTCAAAGAGCGCAGGAAATTGTAAGAACCATTCCTGTTGCCAGTGAGGAATGTATTTTACATTCCCTGGATCAGCAGTATCTGCTTGATTATATCCCTTATGATCATGCCCCCATCGGGCAAACAGGCACTCGACTTGAGTGTTTCTCACATTTGGTGATTGTGAGGAAAAATTTAGTTAAAGCCATTGAGCAAACGTTTAAGTCACTTGGGATAAGTTTTGTTACAGTTGAGTATGCCGGATTAAAAGGCATTGATGTTGAAGAATCGGTGATTGAAGATGGTGTGGCAGTTTTAAACATTGGCTCAGGGTTAAGTCACTTAACAGTCTATTCTCGGTCCCGGGTGGTGCTTACAGAGGTTCTTGCGCTGGGAGCCCAGGACATGATTCATGAGATTGAAAACCGATTTAATTGTGAGTCAAAGGTCGCCAAGGTATTATTTGAGCAACAAGCCAGCTTGAGTTTTGTTGTGGGTGAGAATACACCGTTTATTGAAATTAAAGTTGCCGGCCAGAATATTAGGGTTGACCGTGCTAAGCTTGTAGATCTTATACAGCAAGGATATCAGGTCATTTTAGATTTCGTTACAGAATGTTTGGGCAATGTTAAAGGTGTTCAGCTTGGTCATGGGCTGTTTATTGTTGGTGGTGGGTCTCGGATGCCTAATCTTAAAAGTTTTGCCGAGAAAAAACTTCGCACCAATGATGTTAAGGTGATCAGTCATGAATGCTGGACAGTTAAGGGAGCAGTCAAAGCTTCATTGCGGCCTAGGGCTCAAGTTAAGCAGCGGCTTTTGCCGAAGTTAAAGACATTTTGGCAAGTTCATTTTTAAGGGGAAAGGGTTTATGAATCAATTAAAACGCTATGGCGCAAAAATTCGTGTAATTGGAGTCGGTGGTGGTGGAGGTAACACGCTTGAGGACATGATTAATCATGGCATCAGCGGTGTTGTATGCATCAGTGCGAATACTGATTATCAAGCACTTGAGAACTCTAATGCTGAAATTAAAGTACAGTTGGGTGCTAAATTAACGGCTGGCCTTGGTGCAGGCGCCAATCCTGAAGTAGGTCGTGAGGCCGCTGAGGAAAGTGAGGCTGAAATTCGCAGCAGTCTGGAAGGGACTGATATGTTGTTTATTACTGCCGGGATGGGTGGTGGTACAGGAACAGGTGCTGCGCCAGTGATTGCTAGAATTGCAAAAGATATGAATATTCTTACTGTCGCAGTGGTTACCCGGCCATTTAATTTCGAAGGTGATAAGCGGTCTCAATCTGCCAATGAGGGTATTGAAAGATTGAAAGATTCAGTTGATTCTCTAATCACTATTCCCAATGACAAGCTGCTAACGGTCCTTGGAAAGTCAGTGACGTTGGTTTCTGCATTTCGTTCGGTGAACACCATTTTACAAGGTGCTGTTCAAGGTATTTCTGATTTGATCACACGCCCAGGGTTGATTAATGTTGATTTTGCAGATGTACGTACCGTGATGTCAGAAATGGGTCGTGCGATGATGGGCTCAGGTTTTGCCTCCGGGGAGGACCGTGCTGAAAAAGCGGCCATGGCTGCAATTTCATCACCACTTTTGGATGATATTGATTTAAGAGATGCCAAAGGCGTTCTAGTCAATATTACTTCAAGTTCAGATATGTCCATTGGCGAGTTTGTTATTATAGGAGATATTATCAAAGGTATTTGTTCTCCTGGAGCTACAGTCGTTATAGGTACTGTGATTGACCCTGAAATGACAGAGGATTTGCGAGTGACTGTTGTTGTGACAGGTCTGCCGGAGAAGCATGAAAACAGTGAAAATGCGCCATTGCCATTTAGTCAGCAGCGCTCAAAGCGTATGGCCTATGAGCCACCCAAGGCATCTAAACCTGAAAATGAAAGCATGGCAAGGTCATCATTTTTGAAACAGCCCAGCCCAATGAATCGTGAAGAGGCTCCGGCAAAATCGCCAGCTTTAAATTCTCCATTTAAAGTGCCGGCATTTTTAAGAAGAAAAGAGCCTGAAGAGTCGGTGGAATAATGCCGTTTGGGGGATGGCAGGGTACAGTTGCTTTTCCTGTTCGGTTTACAGGCACTGGAGTTCATTGCAACCAGCAGGTAGAAGTGACCGTACTGCCTGCTCCTGTTGATCATGGTATTGTATTTGATTGTATTTTTGCCGGTGGCATAAGAATTCCGGTTAAACCAGAGAATGTGATGTCAACTGGCGGCTGTACTGAGCTTGCTTATCAGTCTGTAACCTTGCGGACTATCGAACATTTTTTAGCTGCCTGTCTGGCAGTGGGTATAGATAATGCGCTTGTTAGAGTTTCAGCAGCAGAGATGCCGATTCTTGATGGTTCTGCCTTGCCAATTGTGTTAAAATTGAAAGAAGCCAAGCTGCAACAAACGGGTATTAAGCAGTATTATCAATTGAATCATCCGATTGTAGTTCGTCATGGAAAGAGCTATATTGAGGCCAGGCCTTCAAGTGCTCTAAAGATCAGTTGTGAAATTGACTTTGATCATCCTTGGTTTTTGCGTCACCATGAGTCCCTTAAAATGGATCTTACGATCAATGACCAAAATCTTGATCATGTCATTCAAGCCAGAACATTCGGTTTTGTAAAGGATCTGTCCGGCCTTCTAAAACGTAATTTGGCTCAAGGAGCAAGCTTGAAGAATTCGGTGTTGTTCGATTATCAGACGATCATCAATGCTGAAGGCTTACGTTTTGAAAAGGAGCCGGTAGCTCATAAGCTTTTGGACCTTTTGGGTGACTTGGCAGTTTTGGGTAAACCAATTTTAGCTGATATTAAGGCGTATTGCCCCGGGCATAAAATAAATATTGAGTTGGTAAATCGGCTTATTGAAGGTGATCTGTTGGTTTGTCACAGTAAGACGCCCGATAAAACAGTCAACAGGGCATCGGAAGTAGCATGGGTATTTGAATAGATTTGTATGAGGAGAAAAAGACGTGAATGGATTAATCATTAAAAGTAAGGGTGCTGAACTTGGCTTTCATCAAGCTCAGTGCATTGAGCAAAATAAACAAGCGAAGGCCGCAAGCGAGCTTTGGCAAACAAAAACATATCTTGGATGGGCATTAATTGAGGATGGTATCTTAAAGTATACTGAGTCAGATGCTACTATGGTTAACGAGCTGATGGCGCATAGCATGTTAATGGCACATTCTTTTGCAATGGACATTCTCGTGATTGGGGCTGCTGATGGCATATTGGCTGAGCATATTTTAAAACATAGTTCGGTGAGAAAATTAGATTGGGTTATTTCGCATCAGCCGAGTTTTGAAATTGCTAAAAACCATTTTAATATTGAGGCCCTTAAAAGAGATCCAAGATTGAATTTGATTGACGCTTTACCACTTGATTATTTGCGCTCAAACACAAAATTGTATGACATCACTTTCAGTGATCATGCGCTTCATGGCAGTCATCGACTTGAGAATACTCATGATTACTATCAGGCCATTAGTAACCATATGAAAGCCACGGGTATGGTTTTATTCACCTCTGGTTTATGGTTGGCAGATCAACAGGAAATCATGACTCAGAAAAAGATTATAAGAGAGCATTTCCCTCGCTGCGGTATTTCAGCATTGGCAGTGTCATCTAAGATAGGGGGTCTTCAAACATGGATTTGGGCAGCCAATAAGAATTTATCAAAAGTAGATACTTCATTACTTAAGGCTAAAATGGAGATTAATTCACTTGAATTCCAGTATTACTCCCTTGATAGGCATCATGCGTTTTTCAATCCTTTGATAGAACTGGCAGAGTTTTAACGAATAACCCGGTGACTAGACAGGTCAATGATGGTAGAGGCGACCCCAGTCATTGGCAGTACCGGATAAAGAAACGGTACGGTTGGGAACAATGCTGCTGCAGCATATACATCGGTGGTTGGCTGACCGTTGCTTATATTGGCACTG
>VGUW01000041.1 GCA_016874185.1 Gammaproteobacteria bacterium | reverse complement strand
TAAATCAAGTGATCTACATACCTCAGCGCCATTGTCAACAGCCTTCAACGTCCCATTGGTGCCTACTGCAACAAATCCAGGTGTGGCAATATCGCCATGTGGGGTATGGATAACACCCACTCTAGCGCCTGACAGTGTTGAGCGATGTAAAATTTCAAACCTTAGACTCATAATATAAGTTAACAGTATCCAATAACGCGTAAAGAGCACTCATAATACCTACCGATATTGACAGAATCAAAAGCTTAATTCCATAACTAAAAAATATCACATGCACTAAATTGCCCACAATACTTGAAAGTGCAAGGCAAGAAAATAAAACCGTATCCAAAAACTGTGAAATCGCCACAGCAACAAAACAAGCCACTGCTTGTGAATAAGTCATACGCCTGATAAGACGGTATAAAAATAAGTCCAGCTTTTGTGAAATCCAATAACACAGCAGTGAAATTAGCCCAATCTTCAGACTAAATTGAAACACAGTATGAAATGCTGTGGCTGTACGATCAAAGGCATTGGGCTCATATAAAAATTGTATCTGCGTTAATAGGGCAAACAAAACCAAGGCTGAAAAACTCATGGTCATTGCCTCAATTGCTTGTTTTTTTCCATGCATTTCCTGAATGACATTCAAAGTACAGGCCGCTGCAATAAAATACGCATCACTGGCTGTTACATGTAAACCAAATAAATCCACTTGTTTGATAATAAACAAATTGGCCAATATCACCATCAGGCAAACATACACCATGCCATAATGTCGCTGATGATACGTAAGAAAAAAACCCATCATCATTAAAATTGGACTTTGTAACAGCAGAATCCACTCGTTCATTTTCTACCTCAAATATTTGAACCAGAATCGCACATTATCCCTTAAATATCAAGTGATTACGAATCTCTTCGATTTCATCTCTTAAGAGAGCAGCCTGCTCAAACGCCAAATCAGCTGCCGCCTTCATCATTGCCTTCTCTTTTTCTTTAAGCAATTTCACCAAATCCACACCAGCCATGACTCCCTTTGTCACAGTCACTTTCTCAGACTCACGAACATCTAAAATATCCAATATGGGCTTGATCACACTTGCTGGCTTAATGCCATGCTTGACATTATACGCATGCTGAATTTCTCTGCGCCGATTAGTTTCATCAATGGTTAAGCGCATGGCATCGGTCATTTCATAAGCATACAAGATAGCACGCCCCTGAATGTTCCTAGCAGCACGGCCAATGGTCTGAATTAATGCTGCATGAGAGCGTAAAAAACCGGCTTTATCCGCATCTAAAATAGCAACAAGCTTCACTTCTGGCAAATCAAGTCCCTCTCTAAGAAGGTTAACACCCACAAGAACATCAAAAGCTCCCTTACGAAGGTCTCTCAGTATTTCAACACGCTCAACAGTATCAATGGATGAATGTAAGTACCTTACGCGTATCGCATCATCAGAGAAATACTGCGCTAAATCTTCAGCCATCTTTTTTGTCAGGGTACTGATCAATACTCGTCCTGAATCAGCAACCACCTGACGAATTTGTTCAATGACATCCTCTACTTGGTTAGAGGCATCTCTTACCTCAATGATAGGGTCCAAAAGCCCTGTAGGCCTGACCAATAATTCAATAACCTCAGGGGTTTTTTCCTTCTCATATTTACCTGGAGTGGCCGATACATAAATTGTTTGCAAACCTCTGGCCTCAAATTCCTCAAACTTTAATGGGCGATTATCCAGCGCTGAAGGCATTCTAAATCCATAATCAACCAGTGTCTGCTTACGAGAACGATCCCCGTTAAACATCGCCCGAATCTGTGGAATCGTCACATGGGACTCATCAATAAACAGCAAAGCATTATGAGGCACATAATCAAAAAGTGTTGGCGGCGGCTCTCCTGCCTCACGCATTGACAGATAACGTGAGTAATTCTCAATCCCCTGACAATATCCAAGTGACGCCAGCATCTCAATGTCATACTGTGTACGCTGAGTAATTCGTGCAGCCTCAAGCAACTTGCCTTGATCTTCAAATTGCTGCTTCACTTGAGCAAGCTCCATGCGAATCTTCTCAATCATGTCAAGCATTTGTGTTTTTGGAGTCACATAATGAGTTTTAGGATAAACGGTAAAGCGCTTTAGGGCTTCGCTGACAGTTCCTAACAAAGGATCAAACGACTCAAGTCTCTCAATCTCATCATCAAATAAATGCACACGAATGGCGTATTTATCACTCTCAGCTGGAAAAATATCAATCATTTCACCACGAATTCGGAAAGTGCCGCGCTCAAATGCCAATTCATTCCGGTTATATTGCATGGAAACAAGCTGCCTTTGAATTTGCGTCAAAGGCATGCGATGCCCCACTGATAAATGCAATATCATTGATAAATAATGCTCCGGATCACCTAATCCATAAATCGCAGACACTGTCGCCACTATAATGACATCAGACCGCTCAAGAACTGCTTTTGTTGCACTTAAACGCATTTGCTCAATTTGTTCATTGATTGCCGCATCTTTCTCAATAAAGGTATCTGAAGAAGGAACATAGGCCTCTGGTTGATAATAATCATAATATGACACAAAATATTCAACACAGCTGTCAGGAAATAGCGCCTTGAATTCACTATAAAGCTGAGCTGCCAATGTTTTATTATGTGCCATCACCAATGCAGGTCGCTGCATCTTCTCAATAATATTGGCCATGGTGAATGTTTTGCCTGAACCGGTCACCCCCAGCAAAATCTGCTCACTGACACCATTTTGTAAATGCTGCACAGCCTTCTCTATCGCCTTAGGCTGATCCCCGCTGGGGTGGTAATTGGCTTTAAGTACAAAAGACGTCTTGCTATTCAAAATTAGTAGACCTTTTCAAAATACTCATTTATGATGCCATAGTCATATAAAAATAGGAATGACATTATGCAATTTGCTAAACGTGTGGGAAGAATCAAACCTTCAGCCACTCTTGAAGTGATAAAAACCGTGGCTAAACTTAAAAATGAAGGCATAGATGTCATCTCCCTCAGCGCAGGAGAGCCTCACAGTGAAACGATGCTGAACATTAAAGCAGCTGCCATCGAAGCCATTCATGAGGGCTTTACCCGCTACACGCCAGTGGATGGGTGCTTACAGCTCAAACAAGCTATTTTAAAAAAATACCAACGTGACAATAATCTTGAATTTGAACTCAACGAAGTTATTGCTTCAACAGGTGCCAAACAATCGATTGCCAATCTCATTTTGGCACTAATCGATAAAGGCGATGAGGTTATTATTCCTGCTCCTTATTGGGTATCCTACATTGACCTGGTTGAATTTGCCGGAGGAACACCGGTCATTATTGAATCAGACATCGGCCACAATTTTAAGATCCGACCAGAGCAAATTAAAGCTGCCATTACCCCGAAAACAAAATTATTCATCTTTAATAATCCCTCCAATCCAACTGGCGCGTATTATCAGTCCACAGAACTTGCCAGTATCGGTGAAATCTTCAAAATGAACCCACATGTTCATATTTTAAGTGACGATATTTATGAATTTTTAATTTGGGGACCTGAACAATACACCAATATACTTAACGTTTGCCCTGAACTTAAAGATCAAGTGACCATTATCAATGGTGTTTCTAAAAGCTATGCTATGACTGGATGGCGACTTGGATACGCACTTGGACCTGCCGCATTAATTCGCGAGATGAATAAAATTCAATCTCAAACCACCTCTTGCCCAAGCTCAATCTCTCAAGCAGCTGCCATTGAGGCACTACAAACACCACCCGCAAAAGTTCAAGACATGATTGACCAAATACATGATCTGCACGATTTTGCTTTCAAACAACTTCGTAACATTCCCGGTTTTGAAGTGGCTCCAGCTTCCGGCACTTTTTACATTCTTCCCAAAGTCACCAAGGCGATGGAAGCATTGAATTTTAAAACAGACATCGAATTTTGTAACTTCCTGCTTGAAAAAGCTCATGTTGCCGTAGTCCCTGGTTCAGCTTTTGGAGCACCTGGACATATCCGCATCTCATTTTCAACAACACAAGCATTGTTGGCAAAAGCACTAAGCCAAATTGAAGCAGCAATAACACATGAAAAAAGCTATTGACGAAATCATTGTTTAAAGCTATGATTCTCTCATGTTCCCCGGTAGCTCAGTCGGTAGAGCAGGTGACTGTTAATCACTTGGTCGGCGGTTCGAGTCCGTCCCGGGGAGCCATTCTTAACAACAAAGAAGCCCCTATGAGTTATTCGATTGCAGCATTGTATCATTTTTGCGAACTTGATCACCTGGACTCTTTAAAGCCAAAACTCCTTGAGTTTTGTTTAAAAAGAAATATTAAAGGCACTTTGTTACTGGCAAAAGAAGGTATCAACGGCACGATCAGTGGCCTGGATTTAGACATCAAAGCCACAATTGAATACATCGAACAGCACATCATTAAAAACTCTTTGGAATGCAAGATTTCATATCATAAAGGTATTCCATTCCCCCGCATGAAGGTCAAGCTTAAAAATGAAATTGTAACCATCGGCATCTGTGAAGTTGACCCAGCCAAGCAGGTTGGAACTTATATTGAGCCTTCTGAATGGAATGATATCATCAGTGATCCTGAAACACTGGTCATTGACACCCGCAATGATTATGAATATGCAATTGGCACATTCAAGCACGCAGTTAACCCTAAGACTGAGACTTTTCGTGAGTTTCCCAAATACGTGTCATCCATTGATCGATCCAAATACAAAAGGATTGCCATGTTTTGCACCGGAGGTATCCGCTGTGAAAAAGCCTCTTCATATATGCTCATGGAAGGCTTTGAAAATGTCACACACCTGAAAGGTGGTATTTTAGCCTACCTTGAAAAAGTCAAGCCTGAAGATAGCTTATGGGAGGGTGAATGCTTTGTATTTGATGAACGAGTCAGCGTCAACCACCAGCTGCAAAAAGGCCATTATGATCAATGTCATGGCTGCAGAAGACCCATTGATCAGACAGATAAAACATCCGATATGTATATCAAGGGCGTTAGTTGTCCTCAGTGTTTTCATTTAACCAGCGCTGATCAGAAAAACAGATTCACAGAGCGCCAAAAACAAATTGATTTAGCAAAAACCAGATCATAAAAAAGCCCCTCAATGGGGGCTTTAATATTTTTAGACTTGATGATTTATTTTTCTTTCTTCTTCAGGGTATTATAGGAAAAATCTCAAAGATTTTGTGAGATATTTCTTAAAAAGATAAATAAAACCCGTAATAATTCCATCTTTTATGCACCCAGCAATTAGTCAGATGCCTTTATTTCACTGAGCACCTTTGAAAGCTGCGATTCAAAACGGGCCCAACTACCAAAACCAATAAATCGACCATATACTTTTGGCTTATCTTCATTTGAAACCACCAAGAAGTTTGGAGTACCCGTCCTCAAAGCCTCTGGAAAACGCTCACTCAGCCAAGTAACATCATCAAGTTTTGTGATGTCCACTGGCCTCAAATCAACCTCATCTTTTAGTTGACTTTGACTACTTTGCCACGCTTTTTCCCAAGCCTGGCAATGCCCGCAGCTAGGATGGGTAACTGCAACCAGTAAAGGCTTTGCCACCAACCATCCACAAAAAAATATACATAACCACAATTTTCTCATAATAAATTCCAAATGATTGCCAGCTTCTATACTACACATTATGAATAAAAACAACAACCGCAATTGACACCGATTCATGCATTGGATAATTTAAAACATGACTTTATTTTGCACATATCTGCTGTTGATTTTACCTGCGATCTTTGCACAAACCCGTGTGTTTACAAACACAGAAGAATTAAGCTCTGCCCCCTGGATCAGTCCAGCAAGCCTGATTAAGATTATTCTCGTTGAAAAGGCTCTTAAGCACCCCCTGCCTGAAAGATTTGAAACCAAGGCATATCTCCCAGTCTGTCCCAATAAAATCTGTAAAGAACCCCTTATTATCACTTTAAACGACCCAGAACTAAGCACACCAAGCATCAACGCATTTTTCAGCTCTATCAGTCAAACAATCACTGAGTTTAAAGCGCCTATTTATATCCATTACAAACCCATGAACACTTTGCAAACAGGGGTTTTTCACGAGGAGCGTTATGAATGTTTCAGTGCTTTGCCCACTGGCATAGATCTTGATAAAAACTGTATTTGGCAAACCATATCACCCAGCACAAAAACCATTGCGCTTTATGACTCTGTTTTTACCATCAAACGCTCGTCACTTAATCAATGCCGCCATCAAAACGAACCCTCAGATTTTATTCAAGATTTAAACTTAAGAGCCTGGATTAATCAACATCAAAAAACTTTTGAGATTTGCCATGATGACAATCGATCATTCAAGGTTAAAAGTCATGTCAAAAATCCGATGCAGCACTTTAAGCAGGTCATCATGAATGCGCTTCATGCCCATCACATTAACCATCAATCAATTACTTTCACCCAAAGACCCGCCCATATCTCCAAAAACACGACTTTAAAAGTTATTTCCAGCACCTCTAAACAACAACTGCTTAGGGCCATATTACAAAAATCTGATAACTTTATTGCCCAATTTTTATTTCAATCCATCGGAGCACCCAAACTAGGTCCCTATATATTTGATGGATCAGGCCTATCTCGCTATAACCTCATTCAGCCGCATACCTTAAACCAGGGTTTAAAGTCATTAATTAAAACCCATCCCTGGGTAAAGGATCTAATGCTGAGCGAAAAAGATCTTAACCTCAAGCTCCCAAAAGACACCCATCTTTATTATAAGACAGGGACATTATTTCCAATTAAGAATATCCTTGGCCTTATCGAACAACCCAATCACCCAGACCTCTTTTTTACTTTAAGTTGCTCCTGGCCTGACCCTAAGGACTGTCAATCCAGTCTTTTAGATGAAATCCAGAAACTAATGACTAAGCATGATCTGACATCACAAGAAAATGCGAAAGCCCTCTCTCAAATTCCATCCGCTGCCATTTAAATCGGGGCCGAACTAAAACCTTACCATTAACTGCCAGACCTACAGACCCTCCCCCATCAAGATTCAAGGCATATCGAATGTCACGCTGCCTTAACCATACAGCCAGGTCCCTCAAAGATAAACCTTGACCTTGAATCCAGGATGGTAAACTCCCCCAAATCTTCATTAAAATTTGCCCCATCAAGCCAGCCTCAACCACCACAAAAACTAAGTTTCCATTGTCTTTTTCAGCAATAATGCTTCTTGCATATGGGAGCCGATAAAAACCGCCCTTATAATAAACAGCCTTCTGTATTTCCCCTCGATCAATCAATAAAGGCGCCCCCATGACAACATGAGGCATAGACCTCCAAACTTTGGCTGAAGTATACCTTGGCTGATAATCAACAAAAGCATCCTGCCCCTGCCCACAGTCATTAAGACCCCGGGTAACTCGCGGCGCTATCACATCCCAAACTGTATGAGCCCCATCCCAACCAAAAGCACCCTGCTTCACATGCGAAGATGATATGAACTGACAATCTTTTTTAAGAAGGTATGTGGGCTGATGCGCCCTACCGTTTGACAAAAAAAAACTACCATTCATCACCACCGATTGAGAATGGTATTTTGCAACATCCGAAAGTTTTTGATGTTGATCTGTATCAATAACAATATTAAGCTGACCTTGCTCAAATTCAGCCCAATGAATACGAGCACCTTTATATTCAAACACATGATAATCCAATGCCATCACACTCGCACTTAAAAGCAATGGATAAAGCCAACGACTAAATTTCAACATTTGCATAAATAAAATGATCATATGGCTTAAGATTAACATGCCCTTCAACAAAATTCATCATCACCCTTAGGGCTTATCATCTATTTTTACCACTCAAACTGGCATTTTTGCTATTTGACTTCTGCTTGTACTTTTACCAAATCAATTCAGGACCCAGTAGCCATGCATTCATCAAAGCAACAATTTTCATATCACTTCATCACCTGGCACTAAATGCTAATTTAAACTCACTGGCCAATTTCATGCGCATTGCCTTCAGCAGCAACCACCAAGCAAATATTTTCCATACTACAACCTTGCCATGCTTGAAAACATCGACAGTCCTGTAAACCCTGTCTTTATCGATACCAATGCCCACTACTGTCCAAACTCAAGATAAACTTGATCGATGCAATTTAGAAAAAACATTTGAATATGGCAATTTTTCTTGCTATAATTCAAAGAGATAATAGGAAAAGTGAAAAAATGCGTATAACTGAAACCCCTCGCTCTGACATGGTGGGTAGAAGAGTAGATTTTAATGAAGAACCAAACCTTGTGTCATTGATTAAAAAAGTACCTGTATTTGATCAGCAGGATCCAAACAAGATTCTTGGATGGAGAGAGAGTGATCAGTCATCTGATACCTGGTATCTTACAAAAGATGGTGAGTATAAAAAACATTCTAAAGCACCAAATGCCGCAGATATTATCCCTTTTGCTATAAAAAATGGAAATAGCGTTTCATTTCCCACATTTATGGTTGATATTGACGAAAACGGCGCTTTAAATAAAGCAAATTTTCCAGAACCAGGATCATCCGCCAGTTATAGTGATCATAGCCCAGCTGCTATTCCTCAGATAAAATTGACACAAGTTCAGCAAGAAAAATACCTTGAAAACCATGCAGCATACCAAAATGGCAACCCTCAATCCGACTTTTATAGAAATTATTCTCAAATACAAGTTATAAAAGATGGTGGATCTCAGCCTTTAGAAAAGAAGACAGGGGAAAAAAAGAATACCCCTGAATTCTTTGAGCATTGTCTTACTCAATTGGCACTAACTGAACAACAAAAAAAAGCTCTCAAACAACCAGGCAATGCATTACAGTCACTTGCATTGGCAACTGAGGTGGTTTCTCAAGCCACCCAATGTGGGCAACAGAGTCCAAATAAAGACGACCTTATTGTTGAATTTAAATTTGAAAAAGAAATGATCGCCATAACTTTCGGCCAACGCTTAAAAAGTTTAACATTCGATACTCCAGAACCGAGGCAGCTATGCATGGGTGAAAATAATAAATTAATAATTCAAGAGTTGACTGGTGCTCAACCTGCTAAAGAAATGGGCATTCTAAAAAGCACAAAAACGTTTGACAGCCAAGGCAAGGCTTCATTAATTTCAGCTGAAATTACCGGACAGCCACTAACAACTCTAGTAAGTC
>VGUW01000040.1 GCA_016874185.1 Gammaproteobacteria bacterium | reverse complement strand
AGGAGGCCTGCAGGTAAGATTCGATCTTAATATAATGATGTTTTGTGTTATTTTTTTCGCAAATTTCATAGGCATAGCTGGAGATAGTCCCGGTATATAAAGCACTGGATCCACAAAATAACAATAAGGACAAGATGAAATATGAAGAAGATGGATCGATTTGGAAAATGCAGCCAATTAAGTTAAGAATAGTGCCTATCATTAAGGCTGGCCATCGGCCAATGTAGTCAGCAACATAGCCACTGGGTATTTCCAGGACGATTTGTATGGCAAAAGTTAACAGCATGATTTTTGGATAAATGGATAAAGAGCTTGAAAGTTCATTTAGAAGAAAAACTGGAAGAACAGCATTTGAGCAAAATCCAAGAAGGAAGATGCCAATCAGGTTCAAAATGTGTCTATAGAATGGGGGTGTCATGCATGATTACCTTTATATTACAAAAATTCATCAGAGCGTTTTCACTTAGCTCTCGGCCCATGCCACTGTTTTTGATGCCACCAAAAGGTAGCTCAGGTGTTGAGAATACGTAGCGATTGACGCCAACCAGACCGGCATCGATATGAAATTTTGCCATGTCATCTGCATCATAAGCGTTTTTCATGAAAATCCCACCACCAAGACCGAATTCAGTTTGGTTGATGGCATTAATACCAGCCTCTTCATGCTCAACTTTTTGGATGCAAAAAACAGGACCAAATATTTCTTCATTGACCTGTATGTGTGAAGGGATTTCCAATAATGTGATGGGGAAAAAAAGCCCTTGTATCGGGATTTGACTTTGAAATAATAGATTTGCACCTTGCTCAGTGAGGGATTTAACTTGATTTTTGAGTTTTGTTAATAGATCCTCTCTTGCCAAAGGTCCGACTTTTGTGCTTGACAACATTGGATCATTGGGCGCATCGCAATTGTTGAGCAGCTCAATAAGTGTAGATTTGAATAATGGGTAGATTTTTTGATGAATAAAGATTCTTTTAGGGCTAATGCAGGATTGTCCTGAGTTGATTAAGCGCCCGTCAATGATTTTTTGGCATACCCTTTGGATGTTTTCCACATCATGGTGAATATAATACCCGTCATTACCACCCAATTCTAAAATGCATGGTTTAAGGTATTCACCCGCAGCTTTTGCAACTGCTCTTCCTGCTTGTATGCTTCCTGTTAATGAGACGCCTTTGATAGCAGGATTTGTGATTAATGCTTGAGTTGTTTTGACGGAGCAAAAAATGGTCTTAAAAACATTTTGAAAACCAGCTTCTTGAAACAGCGCTTCAAGTGCCAATGCGCAGCCAGAGACATTGTCAGCGTGCTTGATTAAGCAGGCATTACCGGTCATCAGCGTGGGTATAGCAAAACGAAAGACTTGCCAAAATGGGAAATTCCAAGGCATGATGCCAAGGATAATTCCAATCGGTTGATAGGTGATACGGTAATACTCAAGATATTCATCACATAGAACTTCAGTTGATGTGTCTGCATAATATTCACAGCATCGAATGCATTTTTGGATTTCTATTCGTGATTGGCTAATGGGTTTCCCCATTTCTTGTGTGATTAACATGGCCAGTGCTTCTTCTTTTTCTGTCAAAAGGCTTATTAGTGTTTCAATATGCGTGACACGTGCTTCAACTGGCTTGATTTTCCAAAGAGCGTAAGCACTTTGGATTGACCATAACTGATTTTGGATATCTTGCTCATTTAAAAATGAATATTGTGAGAGTGTTTTTTGAGTTAAAGGGTTGACTGTAAGTATCACCTGCGATCCTTGCTGGTTTTTGATGATTTTATTTTAGCTCAAAATATGATGAAATGTTCGGATTTTTTCAGGAATTTTTTCAGCAGGTTGCGTAAGGTCAGCGCCGCTAATGATAATATCAGCGCCAGATTCTATAATGCTTTTTGCATTTTGGCGATTAATGCCGCCATCAACCATGATTGAAAATTTATGATGGTTCTTGGTTCGGTTATGATGAAGGGATTGAATAATTTCAATTTGTTCTGGGATTAATTTTTGACCGCCAAATCCTGGCTCAACGGTCATAATTAAAACAATGTCCAGTATCGGCAATAGTGTGTAAAGTGATTGAGGAATAGCACCTGGTTTAATAGCGACTCCTGTTTTAATGGTTTTAGGAACTTTTTTTAGCCAAGATAAAATATTTTCACAAGACTCAATGTGAAAAATGATGGAATGCGGCATGGTTTTAATGAAAGCGTTTATAATAGCATCATTGGGGTAAATCATTAAATGGCAGTCAATCTCTGTATTTGGGTATTGGTTTTTGATGGATGATATGAGATGAGGTCCAAAGGCAATATTGGGCACAAAATGTCCATCCATGACATCAAAATGAAGCCTGGTAATGCCATTTGCAGTTAAGGTATTTAGTGTTTCATTGAGAAAAAGAGGATTTGCGCTGAGAATGGATGCACTGAGTTGTTTTTTCATGAGTTACCTTGCAAGTTTTTCTGGATGATTTCATAGGCTTTTTTAATGGCGATTAGTTTTTCTGCTGCCCTTGCTTTCTCTTGTTCTGAGGCTGAAGGTGGCAGTCTATCAGGGTGATATTGTCCCAACAGTTTCCGGTAAGTTTTCTTGATCGATTCTTTAGAATCGGTTGAAGATGTGCCAAGTATTGCATGGGCATTGTTCAAGTCTGAGCCATAGGCTTGTTGAATATGGCTATGGGCTTGGATGCCTAAAATGGTAGCAGCTTGGTTTAACAGTGCTTTCTGGCGTTCCCCGTAAGGTCCAAGTTTTGCCATTTCAAGCATCCATTTAAATAGTAATTGGCGGGTGCTGAAGTGATTGAGGGTGCCTTGATAGATTTTGTTAAGGGCTTGTTCGAAGTGGAAGTTAGGATCTTTACCATTTCGAAATGAATGAATGGCTTGAGTTTTTGAAAACCCATAAAGATTAAGCCGCTGTATGATACTCTCGGCCAGTGTAATTTGGCTTTTTCTAACAGTGCCATCAGATTTTGCGATATGACCCAGAACTCCAAAAAAGGGGATGACAGGAATTTGAGGGGCAAAATGGTTTTGGTAAAATTGTTGGGTGAATTCGTGAAACGGCTCATATTTTTTTTGATTCTGTTTTTTTCTTTCTAATAGATTCTCATCAAATGATTTACCGATTTTATAGCAAATATATAAACAGATGATAAAGCCAAGTGGGCTTAACTTGCCACCAATCAAAATACCAAAAAATAGACCCAAGGCTTTACCCATTTTTAGCCTCATTGAAGAAGGGATGGGCAGAGTTGAAAGACTCAAGTAAAATGCATCTTAGATTTTTGCTGTGAAATCGGCTCAATCGATGAATGAATGGGCCATGGCCCTTGCAGAAGTAAAAGTTTGAGCGTGTTAGGTCGTTTTGCGCAAATAATAAATGACCCAGAGGGGCATTGTTCAAGGTTTGAATTTTTTGTTTGATTAACATTGTGTATGGAGAAATTAAAGAATGGGCCTGCATGAAGATTAATTCTTTAATTTGAATATCAACAGCGCGTGATATGGGATTGGTGGATAAAAAATCAGGCCATAAGTTAGGGATGTTAATAGAGGCATTTTTGATTTGATAGACCACAGATATCCCAAGGCTGTTAAATTTTTGAGTGGTTGATGAGGGATCTGATAACCAGGCTTCTAAGGTGGGTTGATTGGTGACAATATTCGATAGCTGAGTGGTCCATTGATCCATGTGATTGACTGACGTGTCTTGCATATAGTTAAACATTTTCAAATTTGGATGTAAAGATATGGTTTCCTAGCAGATTATAGCTTGATATTAAATGCATAATATGTAGTTGCCATGGGATAGCTTGTGTGATTTTAGTTGAACATAGCAATCAGTGGTGGATCGCCTCAATGGATCTTTTTTAGGGGAAAAACAACTTTGATCATGTTACGGTATTTTGGCTTTATTGCCTGTGGAAGAATCGTAAGTTATATGAGTGTCATGGATTGATCCAAGCAGATGACTCATGTATAGTCCTGAGAGTAAAGTATTATCGCTGGGTATTAGAAGTATGGCTTATAAGCAGATCATTGCCTTATCAAGGCTGGACCGAATGCGCGGTGCCATATTATTATTTTGGCCAACCTGGGCGGCTCTTTTAATTTGTACGCATGGTGATGTTCCTATGTTTCAAGGGCTGCTATTTACTTTCGGTGTTATTTTTAGTCGTTCATTTGGTTGTGTGATCAATGATATTGCCGACATTCGATTTGATCAATTTGTTAAAAGAACTGAAAGTAGGCCTTTGGTGTCAGGGGGGGTGAGTGTGCCACAGGCCTATGCGGTTTTCTTATTGTTTTTGGCCTTGGCTTTTTTTTGCTGGTGGTATTTGGAGCCGCAGGCTAAGCTAGCGGCACTGGTTTCCCTTTTTTTGGCTGTGGTATATCCATTTACAAAGCGGTTTTTTTTTGTCCGCAATTTGTACTAGCCACTGCATTTTCTTCTTCAGTTTGGGTGGTTTATTACCAGTTCAATCAAAGCATGGTATTTGACCAAATCAGCCTTCTTTTTGTTTTTAATGTGATGTGGACATTGTTATATGATACTCAGTACGCTATGGCTGATTTTGAAGATGATCAGAAGCTACAACTGCACAGCTCTGTTAAGTTCCTAGGGCCTTATGTTCATTTATTCAATACAATCTTGATGATAGGGATGTTAATGGTTTTGGCATCATTGACAAGCACCCTGATGGGCTGGATGATGCTAGTGGTTACTGGTTTATTATTTTTTTGGCAGTGGTATCAATTAAAAGATGGTTATTGGCAGGAGAATGCGATTCCTGTATTTTTATCACACATGTATTTAGGTGGCATGTGGGTTTTTTGGTTATATGCACAGATTTAGGAGTTGGCTATGAACAGTAAGCAGTATCAGTGTTTGATTTGTGGGTGGATTTATGATGAGGCTAAAGGATGGCCTGAAGATGACATTTCTCCCGGGACTGCTTGGGAAGAGGTGCCTTTTGATTGGACATGTCCTGAATGTGGTGCTATGAAAGATGATTTTGAAATGATTGAAATCAATGCTTGATCGTCAAGGGATTAAGTTATTTATTTCTGGGCCAGAGGGTAGGCTGGAGGCGGCCTGGCATGAGCACAGTGCCGATGTAACTGCCATTGTCTGTCATCCGCATCCCTTACATCAAGGCACGATGAATAATAAGGTGGTGATGGCAACTGCCTGGGCGCTTTTGGAATCAGGTTATAATGTGCTGCGGTTTAATTATCGTGGTGTTGGGCTCAGTGAGGGCAGCTATGGTCACGTAGAGGGTGAAGTGCTTGATGCAGCTGCAGTGGCTCATTGGGTGCAGCAAGAAAAAGGTCAAAGCATTGCAGTGTGGGCTGGTTTTTCTTTTGGCAGCTATATTGCGGCACGTCAAGTGCAGACTCATTCGGCCAAGTTAATTATGATTGCCCCTCCGGTTGAAAGAATGCCTTTTGATCAGTTGACAATCCCTGAGCAATCTTTGGTGGTCATGTGTAAAGATGATGAGGTGGTCAGATATGAAGCTGTCGACATTTTCTTGAGGACTTATTATAGAAATGATCAAATAATCCTTAAGGAAGGAGGACATTTTTTTCATGGGCGCAGTTTGCATTTGCGCAATCATATTCAGGTTTGGTTAGCCAACTTCTAATGATAGTTTTGCAGTAATATGATTAAATTTTTCAAAACTTAGAGGCTTGGAAATGAAGCCATTGATGGATGCTAGTACTTTGGGATTGAGCTCTGATGGAGCCTTGATGTGCGCAGAAAGCATATAAATCTGCGTGTTTTCTTGCAATTCAAGTGATTTAATGTTTGCAGCAATATCATAACCATTACAGTCAGGCAGTCCAATATCAAGTAAAATCAAATCAAAATGCATTTTCTGACAAATCATTAATGTTTCTTCACCACTGGATGAGAGAAACAGTTCGATGTTTGGATAGGATCGCTTAATGATCATTTCAGCTATCTTAATTGCAATTGGATCATCTTCGACAACCAATATTTTCATAAATCACCTCTATTTGATTTTCATGATATTACAAATCATAGTCATTATCTATATGGTATTTTTATATAGTTTTTATAAGATTTTTCTGATAAATTCATCTGGTTACCACTTATCCTTGATAAGAGTTGTGATTTTATAATGATTTGCTAAAGGGTTTTGAATTATATGTTATTTACGTCAGAGTCAGTATCTCCCGGTCATCCAGATAAGGTTGCGGATCAAATTTCAGATGCCATTTTGGACTTGGCTTTGGCTGAAGATTTCAATGCAAAAGTTGCTGTTGAGTGCTTAGTTAAAGAGGGCTTGGTTGTTTTGGCAGGAGAAATGACCACCAGCGGCTGGGTCGATGTTCAGCAGGCTGCTCGACAAGTGATTCAAGATGTTGGGTATGTAGACCCCAATATGGGCTTTGATTACAGGGCGTGCGGTGTTTTGTCTGTGATTAGTCAGCAGTCAAAAGACATTGCAAATGGGACTGCTTATCAAGAAAGTGAAAAAAGCATTGGCGCTGGAGATCAGGGGTTAATGTTCGGTTATGCCTGTCTTGAAACTGAGCACTATATGCCTGCACCTATTTATTTTTCTCATTTATTAATGCAGCATTATGTGATGTTAAGGCAAAGTCATTCACAATTGTGGCCTGATGCAAAAGCACAAGTGACGGTTGAGTACCATAAAGGTAAAATCACCGGTATTCATGATGTTGTCGTGTCTTGTCAGCATAGGCATGATGTCGAATTAGATGAGCTAAGGGCCTTGATAGAGAGAGAATTGATTCGAAAAGTATTGCCGGCAGAATATTTGCAGAACACTCGGTTTTTGATTAACCCAGCTGGTCGATTTGTGGAGGGCGGGCCTCAGGCTGATTGCGGGTTAACCGGCAGAAAGATTATTGTGGACACATATGGGGGGTATGCCCGCCATGGTGGTGGGTGTTTCTCAGGCAAGGATCCCTCTAAAGTAGATCGCTCGGCGGCCTATATGGCCCGGTTTTTAGCAAAGAATATCGTTGCGCATGGCTTGGCCGAGCGCTGTGAGGTTCAGCTGGCCTATGCAATTGGGTTTGCAAAACCAGTATCGCTATTTGTCAATACATTCTCAGGTGATGAGGCACAAGATCAAAAGATCGAACAGAAGATTCTATCTACGATTGATTTAACTCCTTCAGGCATTATTGATCGTTTTGAGTTAAGGCGTCCGATTTATAGACCGACGGCTACTTTTGGTCATTTTGGACGTCCTGAATTTCCCTGGGAGCAGGTATCTGATTCGGTGTTTTAGATATGGCCTTGAAAATCACTGATGAGTGTATTAATTGTGATGTGTGTGAGCCTGTTTGCCCCAACACGGCCATTTATCAGGGTGATGAAATTTTTGAGATTGATCCACAAAGGTGTACTGAGTGTGTCGGTCATTTTAATGAGCCTCAGTGTGTTTCTGTTTGCCCTGTGGATTGTATACCAAAAGATCCCAATTATCATGAGACCACTGAACAGTTGTTAAGAAAATATCATTTCCTGAACTCTTAAATTGCCTGGAGATTAAAAAGCCTTTTTGCTAAAATAGAGGAATTAGGTCAAAAGGATATGCGATGTTTAATATTTCATTGTTAGAGGCGGTATTAATTGCGCTGGGCTTAACTCATATTACGATTATAACAGTCACTGTTTTTCTTCATAGGTCGCAAACACATCGTGCACTTGATTTGCATGTTAGCTTGAATCATTTCTTTCGATTTTGGCAGTGGCTAACGACTGGAATGATCACCAAGGAGTGGGTTTCTGTTCATCGCAAACATCATGCATTTGTTGAAAAAGAGGGTGATCCACATAGTCCGCACATATTTGGTATTCATCAAATATTATGGCTGGGTGTGTTTCGGTATGTGAAAGAATGTGCAACAGAAAATATCTGTGAACAATATGGCAGAGGGACGCCTGATGATTGGTTAGAGCGTCAAATATATAGTCGTTTCCAATCAGCTGGAGTGATCTTGATGCTGGCAATTGATTTGTGTGCGTTTGGCTTAATGGGCATTGTGGTTTGGGCGATTCAAATGATTTGGATTCCATTTTTAGCAGCAGGTGTGATCAATGGCCTGGGTCATTGGTGGGGGTATCGTAATTATCATTCTTCAGATAAAAGTACTAATATTTCCCCCTGGGGGATATTAATTGGCGGTGAGGAGTTACACAATAATCATCATGCCTATCCAACATCAGCGAAGTTGTCTTCAAAATGGTTTGAGTTTGATATTGGTTATTTCTATATTCGCATATTTGAGCGACTTGGGTTGGCAAAAGTGCTGCGTAAAATGCCAAGCCTGGACCTAATTGGAGGGATTGTTGATCTTGAGAGTAGGGTTGCTTATATTAAAAAATCAAGGATGCTATTGATGGCAAAATATAAAGATCAGGTATGTCGCCCTGTCATTAATTTATATACTCAACTAATGGCTGTTCAAGATGGGCAGCAAATTGAGCAAATTAGAAAGTATTTGATGGGCTTTTCTTCTGACATACGTCTTTCTGTGAGTGAATTGATTGATGAGCACGATGTTTTACATGAAATTAAGAATTTCTCAGAGAGATTAGACGCTTTATTGAGAGAGAAATGTCAAAATGCGTCATTAACCTTCCAAAGACTCGAGGTGCTCTGTGAGGAGGCTAGAAAGAGCAAGGTGAAATTTCTTCAAGAATATTCTGCTTGGTTTCAGATCAACTGCCTTTCTGGGATATAGTATTTAAGAACTGAAGAAGTCGGCAACGTGTGCGCATGCTGACTGTTTTCCTATGGTGAATTCGGTATAGTGTTTGATGGGAGATGCCAGATTTTAAGGAAATGTAGGGGATTTTTTCTTCAGTAAGTTGAATGATGCTGTAGAGAATCTCGTATGAAGTCATGAATAATTTATGCTATTTTTTATAAAAATTTATCAAAAATTTGACATTCAATCTATCAGCCATTGCCTTTTTTGTTGTGAGATAGATCTTACGGGGCGGGCCTTGCTTGACAATTTTTGGTATAATCATAATAATGACACGTTATTTTATGGATAGTTTATGACCAGTAATCCTGCATATGATGATCATCTTGCCGTAAGTAAAAGTGCACGATCAAAGCGCTTGATGTGCATGCGAGGAATGATTGGATTATCACGTCGAGAGTTTTGTGAAAAGTACAACCTATCTCCTGGCACATTACAAAACTGGGAAAAAGCCCGTTTTGGTGGTTTGACTGAGAAAGGTGCAAAGCGGATGATTGAGCATTTTAAAGAAGAAGGTGTGTACTGTTCATTTAGATGGCTGATGTACGGCGAGGGAGAAGAGGCAAAGTTAGTCGAT
>VGUW01000039.1 GCA_016874185.1 Gammaproteobacteria bacterium | reverse complement strand
AACTCACGGCTGATATCATCACTTTCTTGTTGATATGGGGAGCAAGCACTTAATAATAGACATAAAGTTAAGAAAACTATTTGACGCAACTCTCGGCTCCTTCCTGAACAATTGATAATTTGATATCGCTTCCTGCTTTGCTGATTATAACACATTTTTCAGTTATGTGTAAAACAACTGCCTTGTTAATTAAATCTCCTTCATGCACCAATTGATGATTGATGACAGCGCTGCGATTGTTGTCGGTGATTAAAATCATTTCAAGGGTATATGTTTGAGCACCCTCAGTGGCTTCTTGTTCAGGCAATGGCTCAAAAGGGTCTTGGCGATAGGCAAAGGCTGAGTCAAGGAGCAAGTTAGAAAAAATAAAACACAAGATGAGCACGGTTGTGCGGATATTTTTCACTATCATAGCTAAGTTCCTTCCATAGAATATTGGGGTTTTGATTTATAGACTGAATCACTTGATTAAGGTCATGGTAGTCGATGATCAGGTCGATGGTGATTTTGCTTAGAGCTTGGGATGGGTTGGCAGGAGAAAAGAATGGGGTACTGGTGATGGGTTCACGGATTATTGAGAAGTCGGTGAGTTGAGCTTTGGCAATGGGTGTTAGTGTGTTTAGAATGATGCTATTGATTTTCTCATCGCTGATGCGGCTGGAAAGGGTCTGTTGTTCTTTAGGGATTAATGTCCATGGCTCGGGTTGATTGAATGCGGCGGCAGCTTTTTCCGCTAATTTCATCCATGAGGTACTAATTATGATAATGAAGATGAGGCATAATTTGATGCAAGAATCAAAAAAATGAGGCGGGATGCGATAATCTCTCATGACTCTTCTCCGATTGTCCAGTTAGAGCTGATATTTTTGTCTTGTATTTCAGTAAATTTAAGGGGTAGTTTTGAGAATGGTAGATTGAGTTTTTTATAAAGGGCCTTTTGAAGGGCATGGGCATCTGCACTGTGTTGTGATTGGCCTTTGAGAGTCACTTGATTATTTTGCCATTTAAGATATTTGATTCGGCTTGATTTTGGAGTATTTCTAAGTAGTTCAAGAATTTCTTGTGGACCAACTCGTGCAGCTGTTGCAAGAGGGGTTAATTGACCTAGAATATCAGGATTAAGGTATTGTTGACTGATGGCTTTAGTCATTGATGATGGTTGCATCGCCCATATGATCGCGGAAATGATGGTTGTTGCAAATAACCATGTACTTTGAATGATGGGCATGGGAATATTTTTTTGTGATGGAGTCGTTGCGCTTTGGTGCATCCACCATGTATCAATTAGCCAGGGGGCAAGTTGATTGATCAGGTGTTGGCGATCTTTGCTTATTCCCATTGCATATTCAAGCTCTTCTGCCCATGGTTGTTTTTCTTGAATATGGAAGAATTGGCAGTGGCTTTCACCCAGGCGGATGCCAAATTGAAGGAGTTTTGGGATTATTAGAGATAGGGTTTCATGAGGCAGTGTGTTTTTGGGCAGCGTTATATTATTGAGATCTTTGATTTTTGATTGCTCAAAATGGGTGAGAATTATTTTATTTTCGAAAATGGCAATCATAAATTCGATATCAGTTGTAAGATAGTCCTGCAGTGCAAGTGCCAGCAATCCTGTGCTGCCAATGATGTGCTTTGGATGGAAAAACAGCGGCTGTTGTTTTTCTTCAAAATCCATAATCTGGCTCTCACCAATTTTTGTACGACTAAGGGATCTGCTGTAAAAGTCATTTAGTGCGCCAGAAGTGTGTGTGATTAATGTGGTATTGTGCCAGACATGTGTTTTTAGGAATCTATCCTGAGATACTTTCTCACAATCGCCTTTTGCAAAAGATAACCAAATTGCACTGGGCTCAATCAAGCACACACTGGATGCATGCGTATCGAAGGGAAGGATCTTAAGGTTTAAAGTCAATTATTACCCCGCCCCAGCGTTAGTGATGAATCCGGTCCAATTCCATTTTCAGGCCCAAGCTTCTGGCCAGGTTGGATTTCAGAGGGATCTTGAGGCGCTATTGCTGATATTTTAGTTTGAGCTGCATTTTGAACTGGGTCTTTAGCAGCCTCTAGTTGTTTAGGGCCATTGTTTGAAAGCTCAAGAAAGGTTGTTACTTGTGCTATTTGGTCCTTAGTAAGGCCATATTCCTGTAATTTTCCTTCGATATTACCCCCGCTGTTTTTAAGTGCTATCAGTGCTTTGAGTATATTTGGCCCAGGTTGGTTGGCTAATTCTGCGGCTATGGTGAATTGTTGAATTCGTTTGTCTTTGTTTTTGTCTGGATTGAGCTTAGCCCACTCTCTTTTCAGAATGTTTAAATGACCATTGGGAAATAATGCCTTTGTTATTTCTTTTTGTATTTCTTTTTCCATCCCTTTCTTTTTGCATTCTTCAAGAGCGATGTCCAGGCGGTCAAGATTTTCTGACTGAGAATATACCAGTTCTTTGGCAATTTGGTTGTTGGTTGGCTTTGAAGGTGACCACCCTCGTGATTCTTTAAGCAAGTGCTCAACACCCTTACGAAATTGCTCATTACGATCAATGGATGCAGTGGTAACTTGCTGCATACCTTCGCTTAAAAGGGTATATATCCTTGGGACTCGATTTTTTTTCTCATAAAGAGAGTGGGTAGTAAATACAGAATATTTGCCCTCTGCGAGGGCTTGCTTTGCGGCGCCTCGGATAAATTCAAGACCGCCTTTTGTTGCTGCAGATTTTACTTCAAGCGGAATAATCTTGCCATCTTTACCTACCTGGTTAGGTCCAATTGCTTTCATCATCTCCTGACCCGCGGCTGCGTCTTTACGATCAGTGGTATATCCTTGCTTTGTTTTTATGATATCATCGCCTAGACTAGTGCTTTGATTTTTAGGATTATTGGCATCTTCTGGTTGAGATCCTATTATGCTGCTTGGAAGAGTGAATGATGCCTTAGAAAAAAGTGACCCAGTTGTAGTACTGGTTTTTTGTAGAAATTCTTCCAAATTAAATCCTTGAGGGGTATTAGCTGGGTTTGCTTGCCCTGGTTGCTCTGTTTGGGATTCCTTGAGCGCAGCAATCAACGCTGCTTGGTTAGCAATGTCAAGACTATAGAAAGCCTTTTTGATGCCATCTTTACGAGCTTGATCCATGTTTTGCAATAGCTGCGTGAGTTGATCGTCTTTTTTTGCCATGCTGATGCGCTCATCCTTTTGTTATCACCATTATAGTCTATTTTTGGTGATTTTAAGGGACCAGTGAGCTTTGGTTTGATGCAGATTCAGTGAAATTGTCCAGGTATGCCTTAATCGACGATTGATGCGGGGGTTTTTTTTTGCTAAGTTCAGCAAATAATTGCCTGGCACTGTATATTTTGCGTTCACGCCCTTTGCAGCCATATCCAAATTCATTTAAGCGACCCTCTTCCCTCCAGGTTTGGGGATTGGGCAAGATCCAGATGAGAATGCTTAGAATGATATAAGGGAATGCGTACATAGAGCCTGAGATCGATGAGCCGATTTTTTCTCTTATGGGGCTTTGATAGGCCATCATTGCTTGATAGAAATGTTGATATTTGAATCCCAGTGATTCATACCAGCGTCTGTTTTCAAGGACTTGAGGTTGCTGTCCATCAAAATGGATTTTAAACCCAGTAGAGCGAAATAAAAGTAGGTCATTGGCCAATTTTTGCCGATATGGACAACGATTACTAGGATCTAAGATTTCTGCAACCAGGAAGTGGTTTTTTTGAATCATGTTTAGCATGCATGTGATTGGGTTGTGTCCGCGTTGAATAAATAAAGCATTTTGATGTTGGTTAGGTCTTGAGCTGTCTTTAAGTAGCTGATCATAGGTTCTGCAAATAATGTCAATTCGGCTGTAGGAAGCAGAGGCAGGATTTGAATTACGGTTTGTCTTAACAGAATCCATGGTTTCAAGGACCAGAAGTTTATATCGGATATGCAGATTTGGGTGGTCTGCGGGTCTAATTTCCTCTTGGCTGAGATTAGCAGTGGTTATTTTTGGAGATTGAGCCGCCAGGTAAAAGGCGGTTTCTAAAAAACCAGACCAGAAACTGTCGTTATAATGTCTACCCAGGTCAAGAAAATAACCAAATATGCCAAAAGGATAGGGTCTCATGGGACTGTGACACCTGTTGTTTTTGTATATTGCAAAAGGGGTGTGTTCTCTAAAAAAGAAAATGGCTGCTTTTAAGCCGCTCTCGTAAGAGAAACAAAACTTCTCGCCTCTTTGCTCAAATCCAAGAAAGTTTTTCTCAACATCTTTGGAATTTAATAAAAATTCGCTAATGGTGGATTTGGCATCCTGCTCAATTGAAGGTGTATGGGGGCTCATTACAAATAAATGGATGCACTGGGCCAGCTGCTGATCTAGTTTTTTATTTAGCTCCTCAAGTTCAGAAGGATCACATTTGGGCATGCTTTCTTCAAGAGTGATGGATCTGTATATCTTTATGGCTTCTATTTCCTGGTTTTGTTTTTGAGAAAAGGATGCCATGCGCCAGGCTGCCCAGAGGTGATTATCTATCGATTGAGAAAGAGAGAGCTTTTGAGCAGTGTACGTCACCATTACCCGGTAATTCCTTAAGTTTTTTTAAGATTATTTTTTATCTTAACATACTTTCTTGCATTTATCAAAGTGATGTGATATCAATAGGGGCATGTCCTACAAAAGGGCTTAGGGTTTATTTGTTTTTTAATTAAATAATGCGATTGACTATGGCAAAGCAAAAGACATATTTTGTAAAGAAGGCTCCGCAAAAACAATGGTTTTTATTGGATGCTAAGGGGCAAACTTTGGGAAGAATAGCCGCTAGGTTAGCGATGGTTCTTCAGGGCAAGCATAAGCCAACCTACACGCCTCATATTGATACAGGTGATTACGTGGTGGTTGTGAATTGTGATCAAATGGTTTGCACTTCTTCTGATAAAGTGTATTACTGGCATACAGGCTATCCAGGTGGGATTAAGTCTGAGTCAATTAGTAAGAGAATGGAACGCAAGCCTGAGATGGTATTAAAGTTGGCTGTTGAGAGAATGCTACCCAAAGGCCCGCTGGGTCGTGACATGTTGTCCAAGCTTAAGATTTTTGCTGGAGCTGAGCATACGCATGCGGGTCAAATGCCAACTGAGATAAAAGAAACCAATTTTTGGAGCTGATTATGAATGCTATTGTAAAAGTAAATGATAAGCATGTGCATGCCGTTGGTCGTAGAAAGTGTTCAACTGCTCGTGTGTTTCTTCAGCCGGGCTCAGGTCAGATTTCTGTCAATCGGCAATCATTGGCTCAGTATTTTGCTGATGCCAGCAAAGCAGAGTCTCGTATTGTTGAGCCCCTTATCGCGGTTGCACAACACGGTCATTTTGACTTGTTTGTCACCACAGAAGGTGGCGGTATCAGTGGACAGGCAGATGCAATTCGTCTTGCTGTGGCTCGAGCTTTAGTGGTTTTTGAAGAAAGAGAAAAGGGCGAGCGCGACAATGCGTCTGAAACTGAGGACAATACTCATCCTTGGCATAAGATTTTGCGTCACCTGGGCATGCTAACACGTGATTCACGTATTGTTCTTCGTAAGCTTGTGGGTCGTCGTAAAGCTCGTAAGAAAGAGCAGTACTCCAAACGATAATCTTTCGGAGAGCTTATGGCCTTGGTTCGACGGTCGTCTATGTTACTTTATAGTCACCCAGATGATATTCACTCACACCGTGTGAGAATTGTTCTGGCTGAAAAAGCAGTGAGTGTTGAGATTATCAATATTGATCCCAGCGATCCTCCCAGTGATTTCCTTGAAATCAATCCGTATGGGTCGTTGCCAACTTTGATTGATCGTGATCTGGTGATTAATCAGAGCAATGTGATCATGGAATATTTGGATGAGCGCTTCCCCCACCCGCCATTATTGCCTGTGTACCCTATCAATCGGGCAAAGCTTCGGTTGATGGTGCATCGCTTAGAGACCGATTGGTATCGGCAAGTTCAGTACATTCAAGCAGGCAATCAGGTTCAGAAGGCAAGAGAGAATCTTGAGCTTCTTATTCGTCGAATTATCCCTGTGGTCAATGATTATGAATTTTTCATGAGTGAAGAGTTTTCTTTGCTGGATGCTGTTCTTGCTCCATTGTTGTGGCGACTGCCTAAGTATGAAATTGATCTTGAGAGTATATCACCTGCAGTTCACAAATATGCACTGCGGATTTTTAAACGCCCAGCATTCATTGAGTCTTTGACTCGTGCAGAGTCTCTTATCCGTGAGGATCTGGTTGATGAGGCCTATTAATTCCTATTTAATTTCTGCTTGGTATGACTGGATGGTTGACAATGGGTATTCCCCCCATCTGGTTGTTTCTACAAAATTTCAGGGTGTTTTTGTTCCTCAGGCTTATGTTAAAGATGATCAGATCGTGCTTTGTATCGATCAAGAAGCAGTCGATAATCTTAAAATTGATCATGATCAAGTCAGCTTTTTAGCCAGCTTCCAAGGGATTGCTCAGACCTGCCAGTTTCCAATTTGTGCTGTTAGGGCCATTTATGATCTTGATTCAGGTCAGGGCACTGTCCTTCCTGAGCTTGAGCAGATGGAATCTTCAGCAAAAGGTGCTGGTTTCATGCGGGTTATTAAGTAGGCTTGGGTTTAATCAGTATTTCTTGTCTTTCATTTTTAGGATGAATGATTGCCATTAAAGATTCGTATCCTTGCCTAAAGGGCTGAGTGCTGATTTGTCTTGCTGTCAGTGCTTCATGCTCTTTGTCACCATCAATTTGAATCCATTTAATCTCCCAGCTTTGATGCTCTTTGAGCACTTTGAAGGCCGTTTTGGCAGATCGTGCGCCAAAGGTAATCAGTGTAACAGGCTTCTCGTTATTGTGCAGTAGAGCGCTACTGAGGTCCTTGGGCTGAACAATCTTTGAATGTGAATGGCCTGGGATAAGTGATTGTACAAAGGCATTATGATCATAGTCTGTGGATGCAAAGGTGGATATAATGATATTGTTAAAATCCTCAGGGCTTAGTTGCTCTGTGATTAGAGCGCGTAGCTCGTTAAGATTGGGTCCAACAAAACATTTTAATTTTAGGTCACGATAAAAGCCAAGCCCTGAGGCGCTAATGATCAAGGGATAGCTGCTGCTGTTTGCCTGTCTGAGTAAAGTGGACAGTTGGCGTGATTCAGGAACATTGATCGATATGCCAGATGGGGTGGATCGCATGGCTTTTTGTAATGCCTTGGCTTGCTCGATAAAGTTGCCATTGGGGGTGTAGTCGATATGGCAGGTGATGTGATGATTTTTGCAGGCACTTTCAATGCCATGAACATAGTTTTGCCAAAATGGATTTTCTTTATTGCCACTAATAATAAACCAGGCATCTTTTGCAAATATAAATGAAAAACTGACCAAAAAAAACAATCGCATTGATTTAACCCTCCTGGCCGATGATATCTGAATTTTGCTAATTTTTCCATATTTTCTTCATTTGCTTCTTGGTTTTAAACGCGATAAAATCAATCCATTGAGGGTTTAAATGCTTTATCACCATACGCGTCAACATGTTATTTTTGCTGATCCTAAAACGGCAGCTTTTTGGTATCCGAATGTGCAGCATGGTGGCCCATTGGCAGGTTTATTGGTTGAATTGGTGCGTGAAAAGATGCCTGCTGTGGGGATGCAGCTTGCAAGGCTGTACATGAGTTTAATTCGTCCAGTCTACGCAGGAGAGCTCATGTGGGATATGCAGCTGATTAAAAGTGGAAGAAACATTCAGCAAGTTAAGGTGGTCTTATCGCAAAATCAACGGTTGGTTTTACATGGCACTTTGTTATTTTATAAGATCAAAAGTGGGTCACCCAAAGGTCAGCTTCTGCAGTTGCCTGCATGGGCAGAAACAAAAGGATACTCACCGAAATGGCCAGAGGGTCAATCTGTCCATTTTGCCAAAGATGTGGCTAAGATTCGTTTGATCAAAGGCCAGATGATCTCTGATCATCAAGAGGGAGCTGCATGGATTGATGTGGGGGTGCATTGTTTGGTTGATCAAATCCCAATCAGTGGTGATGCTCGTGTGGCAATTGTTGCTGATTTCTCCAACGCGCTTTCATCGGTCATTTCAGTTGATGAGGGCCGATTTATCAATGCTGATTTAAGTGTTGAGTTTATTCGCCAATCAGACCAGCTGGACTTGATGCTTTGGTCTAAAACTTACAGTGAGGGCTTTGGGTCCGGTGTTGTCGATGGACAAATTTACGATCAAGCGGGTTTGGTGGCATTTTGTCGCCAAACCATTTTATTAGATCATGGAGAAACATAGCATGTGGTTAAAAAAGTTTTTTATATATCAGATCAACGGCACTTTGGCTTATGATGAGGATCTTTGGATCGGGTTGTTTGATCGTATGCGCCAACGGGATTTACGCAGTGGTGAAAAAGAAGGTTGTGGTTGGGTGAGCCCTTCATCAAGCGATGGTCCTTTGTTTTTACATTTTGATCAAGCCATTTGGCTGAGTTTGTCTATTCAATCACGTTACTTGCCGGCATCAACTCTTAGAAAGGCAGTGGATGAAGCGTTGGAAGAGATGGCGCAACAGGGGCAGTCGATCAATGCCAAGGTAAAACGCGAAGTTAAAGAATCGGTGCAAACCCAGATGCTTACCCAGGCATTTGTCGAGCATACTGAAGTCCCAATACTATTGGATTTGAAGAATAAATATCTGCTAGTTGGTGTCAGCTCTGAGAAACAGGCTGATCTTGCCACTGGCTATCTTCGTAAGACCATCGGTGCATTGCCGGTGGTTATGCCTTCTGTGAGTGGTGTGGGTCGAAAATTAACCAGTGCCTTAGCGGGTAAGCTGCCGGGGCAATTGTCATTGGCCAATGGTGTTTGGATGCAACAAGCACTGATGCAGACAAATAAAGCAACATTTACCGGATGTGATCTTCCGGATAGTCGTGTGGATTTTGCTATTCAACAAGGAATGGTGGTGGCCAAGCTTTCACTTCGATTTAATCAGATTTTAAAATGTGTGATTAATGATCGGATGCAAGTAAGCTCCATTGCTTATGATTCGACATGGCGTCTTGAGCATAAAGAAGATTTTGAGCAAAATGAATCAGAAGAGAAAGCATTGGCAGATATGATTTTGTTGCGACCAATTTATCATGGTTTGGTCAATGCATTAATGAATTGGTTGGGGGAGACAAATGAAGCAGATGAGCTTAAGTGATCAAATCAAATGGTTATTGAGGGGTGTCAGTGAGTGTATCTCTGAAGAGCTGCTGATCAAGAAGCTGGAAAAAAATAAGCCTTTGGTTGTTAAGGCAGGTTTTGATCCTACCTCAACAGATCTGCATTTAGGACACACTGTGCTTATTAATAAGCTTAAGCAGTTTCAAATTGCTGGGCATCAGATTGTTTTTTTAATTGGCGATTTTACAGCGATGATTGGTGATCCTTCTGGCAGAGATATGACAAGGCCTTTGCTAACAAGAAAAGATGTGATTGAAAATGCCAAAACCTATACCGAGCAGATTTTTAAAATATTGGATCCAGCAAAAACTCAGGTGGTTTTTAATAGCAGCTGGTTAGGTCAATTATCTGCGCAAGATCTTATTCAGTTGATGTCATTTCATACAGTGGCAAGAATGCTAGAGCGTGAAGATTTTACCAAGCGGTTTAGCAATCAGCAGTCTATTTCTATTCATGAATTTGTATATCCTATATTACAAGGCTACGACTCTTTACATATTAAAGCTGATATTGAGCTGGGTGGTAATGATCAGAAATTTAATTTGTTAATGGGTCGTGAGATCCAAAAAAACCATCAACAGGAGCAGCAGGTGGTGCTTATGATGCCATTGCTGGAAGGAACAGATGGTGTAAAGAAGATGTCTAAATCCTATGGTAATACCATTGGGATCACTGAAACACCTGCCCAGATGTTTGGGAAAATCATGAGTATTGCAGATACATTAATTATTCGCTATTTTGAGCTTCTGACCAGTATTA
>VGUW01000038.1 GCA_016874185.1 Gammaproteobacteria bacterium | reverse complement strand
AAGGACTAATCATGAGAAAACACTCCAATATGCTCGCTGGACTCATTGTATTCATTGCATCTTTATTCTATGTCTATGAATTTTTTCTCCGTGTTATGCCCAGCGTAATTACCATCGAACTTCAACATGACTTTTCCACCAGCCTAGGAACAATTAGCCTGATGACTGCATGCTTTGGATATGCCTATGCACTGATGCAAATTCCAGCAGGCGCCATGATTGATCACTTTGGCCCAAGGCGCATTCTCATAGTAGCTGTCCTCATTTGCAGTAGCGCAAGCTTTATGTTCATGAGCACCACCAACATCATTACCGCCAGCATTAGCCGACTTTTTATTGGCGCTGCTTCAGCTTGCGCATTTATCGCGCCACTGACTTTAACCGCACGATGGTTTGATTCAAAACATTTTGCCATGGTGGCCGGGATTGTTCAGATGCTGGGTTGTATTGGGGCAATTGCTGGACAAGAACCCATCGCCATGCTGACTGAAAAGATAGGCTGGCGTGATGGCATGTTTTATGCCGCCTCTATTGGCATGGTACTTGCTGGCATATTTTACATGAGTATCAAAGACTACCCTCCTGGAGAAAAACCCCCGGAGAAAAATAACAGCATCTCAGAATGGCAACGCATTAAAACCGTGATCTCCAACCCTCAAACTTGGTATATTGGTATCGCAGGATTTGCCTGCTGGGCACCAATTGGTGCACTGGCAGAATTTATTGGACCACGCTTTTTAAGTGTCAAACACCAAATCAGCATTGTCGATAGCGCAGGGCTATTTATTTGGGTTTGGATTTTAATAGGAATTTTCTCACCATTAATCGGCTGGTGGTCAGATCATATTTTCCAACGAAAAAAACCCCTACTATTGCTTGGTAGTATTGCATTAATTGCCTCTTTAAATCTGATTTATGGCAGTGGAAACTTGAACCTGGATCTATTATGGCTTTGCTTGATTGGTGTCAGTGCAGGTGCTCAACCCATCACATTTGCATTGGTAACAGAAAATCAACCCAAGCATGTGATTGCCACAGCCATTGGCTTTAACAACATGGCAGTAGCATCAGGCGCTTTCATCACCCAGCCTATTATTGGCTCACTCATGGACGTTTTTTGGCAAGGTGAAATGGCGGGTGGAATCCCAACCTATTCATTATACGAATATACCATGGCCCTTAGCCTGGTTCCTGCATGCATCAGTCTTGGACTCATATTCTGCTATTTCTATATTCATGAAACTCATTGTAATTCAATAAGAGATAATGACATTTAATAAAATCGCACTGTACAGTTTTAACACAGCTCATCTAAGTACCCTGGATGATATCCAGGGGCTTATTCCAGATGCTTGTAAGATAAAATCTCTGTCTGAGCTTGATCATAGCTTTGATCTGCTCATTATTATTGGCGGAGATGGCTCAATGATCCGCTGTGCCCAATATACCACCCTATTTGAGATTCCTATTATTGGTATCAACACCGGCAAGATTGGCTTTCTTACCGACATCAAAACAGATGAAATAACTCAACATCTTCTGGCCATCACCTCAGGTAACTTCATACTAGAAGAACGCTCACTGCTTGAATGTAGACTAAATGGCGTTTATGCTGGCGCTTGCATTAACGAAGTCACACTAACTCGCAATAAAGGGCTTCAAATGATTCATTATGATTTATACCTGAATCATCAGCTCCTGCATACTCATCGCGCGGATGGGATGATTATTAGCACACCGACAGGTTCAACTGCTTATGCTTTATCAGCAGGGGGACCGATACTGCATCCTCAAATAAAAGGAATTTTACTACAACCCTTGTGCTCACACAAAGTCAATACAAAGCCCCTTGTAGCAAGTCTAACTGATTATATTCGCATCATTTACCACCCTCAAAAAGGATCAGATGCAGCCATCTATATCGATGGCAATACATGCTTTGAGCTAAATGACACCTGCACCATTGATATTCATAAATCCAAGCAATCACTAAAACTCATTCATCCTGCCAGTTTTGATTTCTATCAAACCCTTAAAACAAAACTGGGGTGGCATTAATATGCTCATTAGCATCGCGATTAAAAATTTCATTCTGATTGAATCATGCACACTCGACCTGGATCGTGGCCTTACTGTCATCACTGGCCCTACTGGCTCAGGTAAATCCATGCTTCTAAAGGCCATTGCCTTCGCACTTGGAGAACTTGATATTAACAAAATTCATGCAAATTCCCTTGAGCCAACCAGTGTTAAGCTCACTTTTGATGTCAGTCAAAATCTTGCCGTGCAACAACACATGCAAAGCTCATCTGGCCTACTAAGCATTGAGCGTCATTTAATGCATCAAAAATCCAATTATCGCCTCAATGGAGAAAATACCTCACTTAAAACCATTAAATTACTTAGCCCCCTCTTGGTTTGCTGGCAAAGACAACATGCACAACTTGCGCTCACAGACCCAAAATGCCAACGTGAATTGATTGATCAAATGGTCCAGCCAACGGTCATTAAGGCTTATTATCAAAACTACCAGAAAGTTCAAGCGCTTAAAGCAGAGATCAAAAAGGCAGAAAATAGCATTCTGGATAATCCACAAGTCACACTGGTTCAAGCAGATCTTGAAGTGCTAACCCCTATTGCACATTTATCATCGGATGATATCCAAATGCTTTATAACCAGTACAAGAACTGCCTTGACCTTGAAAAAAACGAAAAAGTCCTTGCTGACATGCACAACATCATCCAAGAAATATCTCAAATAACCGCCACACTTTCAAAAGCCGCCAGGCCACTTAAAACAACCTCATTATATGAAAGCTTCGAACAAATAGACTGTGAAATGCAAAATAACCTTGAGCAGCTTGCAGAATTTATGCAGCAAGCCACAACCATGCTGCTATCAGAAATTGATCCCAGCGAGCTTAAACCTAAAATCAGTTTGCTCAATGAGCTCTCTCGACGCTTTCATCGATTGCCTGAACTATTACCTGAGTGCTTCCATGAAAAACAAACAGCGCTTGATGCACACTGCCATGCAATAAAAGAAAAAGAAAACCTAACGACTTCCCTCCTATTCCATGAAAAAAGCCTGACCACCGCTGCTAATGAACTTCGCGAGAATCGAATACGCCAAGCACAGCTATTGGTTGAAAACATCAACCAACAATTACCCCATATTGGTCTAGAAACCGGAAAAATTCAAATCAACATACAGCCATTGGATACCTGCCTACCTGATGGCGCCGATCGCATTGAATTTCTGGCCTCTATGAATATTGGACACCCATTATGCCCACTCAAACATGTCTTATCTGGGGGTGAGTTAACCCGAATTGCGCTGATACTCAACCTGTACACACAAAGCCCCTGCCAAACTTTACTCTTAGATGAAGTTGATAATGGGGTCAGCGGCGCTATTGCTCAAAAAATCGGACAGATCCTAAGACAGGTCTCTAAAACAACCACAAGCCTTTGCATCACTCACACCCCCCAGGTAGCTGCCAGTGGACATTGGCAATGGCAGGTCAAAAAAATACATGATGAAAAACAAACCCATGTTACTATTCAAAAATTAACAGCAGAGGAACGTGCACTTGCCACAGCACAAATTATTGCCACTGAACAAATCAACGAAAGCGCCTTACAACACGCCAGAGCTTTACTTCTTGCCATCGAAAATACTTAATCAGCCTGTCGATTTTTAACAAGCCAATTCATCATGGTATTAAATAGCTGTGCCCATGGGCTTTGGTTATACACCCAAGGCTGATAAAAATCATATTGATGATTTTCAATATGATACTCTGGATGAAATAAAAACCAGCTCACACGGCCACTGTTAGTCGTAAATCCATAAGCTCCTTGATCATTGTGTAATGGATTATTCTCCACGCTGATAAATGAATCAATAACTGAATTTTTTGTAATTGCACAAATAAGATTTTTAGACTCTACTTTAGAAATATGCCCAAACCGACAGCCAAATGAGGTCATTAGCCTTGTATTCTCAAGATCTTTCAAAACCACACATGGAGATGGCAAAATATCCACAAGAAACTTGCGGCTGTGAAACTCATTATCAACATTTTTTTGAGGAATAGGCCAATGGGCATCAGGAATCAGCTCTTGCAAATATGCCAAAATCTGCCCCCCATTACCAAAACCAAGCACCAAAGTATCCGACCTTAAGAAAAACTGCTCAAACTCCTTAGACAATTTAACATGAGAGAGTACTTTTTTGGCAGTAATTAAACCAGCACTCCCTTCATCGCCATAAGTGGCACCACCTGGCAATAATAAACATTGAAATTCTTTAAGGGTATATTTGCCTTGAATCAAATCAGTATAAGTGACATCTACCACACCCACACCCATCTGAGTCAGAATCCTTGCAAGGTGAAAATGCCCAAATGACCCTCTATCCCTGAGTATAGCAATTTTAACATCACCAAAGTTTTCTGGACCTAATACCAATCTCTCTGGCAATTTCTGATTTTTCAGCCCCTTGTGAGATGGTGACAAAAATTGATCGACAGAAAAATACTCATCAGACTCTCTGGCCATCTTTGAGAGAATGGCAATCCAATCTTTTGACCAAATTTTTCTCAAATGAATCAGGTTCATATCGATTTTATCATGACCTAACTGTATTTGAATGTCCAATTCTTGGGTTAATTTTGCCACGCGCCGACAATGAATGTCCTTTGGCATCATGAATTCAAAATCCTTAACATTATGATCAGAAATCTGGACCAATGCTCCCAAATACGGCCCTACCAGACTCAGACCTGTATCTTTCGATAAATCGATATTGGCTCCCAATCGACTAGAAAAAAGCATCCGTAATAAGGCACCCCACAAACATTGATCAAGTGCAACATAACCATTTAAGTATCCCTTATTTTGGGCTGCAATAATCGCTTCATAGGCCGTTTCAATAGAACCCAATTTTGAATTAGCGGCAATACAATACAAATTTTCCCCATTTTCAATTTTCACATAAGGAGACACTAGTGCAGCATCATTTTGGATCACTGCTGAAACATTTGCATACATATCAACAATGATAGGGTCTTGCTTCCACTGAATTTCTATGTCTGAAAATGCCTCTAGACTTTTTTTAATATATGGTGCTGTACAACTCAAGGGTAACAATAAAAAGACCTTAACCTGATCCCGTTTGATATTATATTGCAACATACGAAATATTACGTATTGTATTAAATGCACAATATCCGTGCCATGATAAACAATCAAGCTATAAGCAACTTGCAAACCGCCATGCTTTAAAACCACAACTTGATTAACAGCCGTTTGCCAAGGTCCGATCATCATCCCCTGGACAAGGTGCCCATAGCAACTGACATCAATATTCATTAAGTTGGCCTGTGGATCAAGAAAGTCCTCATAATATAGCCAATCAATTAATTGCTGCTGAATAGAATCTCCCTCCAGCCCTCTCTCTTCATGTATCACTATAACTTCAATTTCTTTGTCCTGTTTCCTTGCCTCAACCACCTGATATTCTGGCAAAGAAATATCCAATATCGGCTGTGAATATCGATCACTGATGAAACACATTCTATTATCTGATCGTAAAAGGCCAATCACCTGGTAAGGACAAACCTCCCGATTGAAAATATCAATGATTTGGGACAAATACGGTTTATTCACCAATAAAACCAAAGCATCATCCCAGGGCTGGTACAATAAATCCTCATCTCGAATACCATCATGAACGCGAGGGATTTGATCAACTTGAATATTAAAACCTATACCCGTTGATTTTGTAAATTCAATCATATGATATCCTAGCGGCTTACACGCCAGGCTCATAACCTCAGATACAGCATCAACATCTAAATTATCAATACTTAGAAATATAGACTGAAGTCGCCTCATAATTTCTGGATTCATGAAGTATGGGTCCTCTTGAATCAAGTAATCTTGACGAGAGGTATTGTCATTTTTTAGTTTTAATCGACTCATCTTAGGGATGCCAATCAACAAAATACTAGCATCTGACTTGATTTCACCACGAAAAACTGAACTTAAGCCCATCGAAAATGCTACCGAAGATTTGTTTTCTTCAACCACACGCACAATAGGAATAGGAATACCTGACTGCTGAGAATATGAAGCCCATGATTTCTTCTTTCGCTGGATCCTCTGGGTCATCAAAGCAAAACCAGCCAGATGACCACCGTGATTTTCCTCAAATAAGATATAGCCTGACAGCTTCATAGCAATCGATAAAATACTGGCATTCATACTCATACCAGTTGATATTAAACGTTTATTTGAAGACTTAATCACATATGAATTGTTGCCGGCAATAAAAACATCAGATACAGGATACTGCATCTTAAAATCAAATACTGATTTTTGAACCGTGTCTGAGTCTGAACAAAATGCCAGTAATGTTGCTGGCAAAATCTTTTTATCCTTTAACAGCTGCTGAATAGATTCAATTGATACTTGATATCCACTCAAATCATATCTTTTCAAAATTCGGCTCAACCGCTCATCATATAAATCATTAACGCTTATCCATTCATTTAACTTATTTGTCAGATTGGGAAGTGATCGAATATTTGTACTTCGATAAAATAACTGCGGCTTAAAATACTCGGCTATCAATTGCTGAGTATAAAAATCCAATACCTTACCATGCATTGAAATATAGAAAAAACGCTCAACCTGTTGAACAGAATGAAAATTCAAATCATGGATCATTTGAGTAAATTTCAATCCCCAAGGCGATATTTGACCAAAAGGGGGTTGTAAATAAAATCCATTCTCAGGAAGGCTCTTATTATGGGCATTAAAAATATCTTTCAACATGATCAATTCTGGTTCAAAGATAAGTTTAGAGGGAGTGATTTGATACACACAATGGCACATCAAATCATTCACCCCATATCGATCCTTTAAAAAATATTTGAATGACAATCCTATATCAAATACTTCAGGCTCTCCATAGATATATATCACAAACAAACACCAACTTGCTCCCTTTACTTATAGTAAAGAAAATCAAATTTGGAAGTAATATACCTCAGAAGTTCGTATCATTAAAAAATGAGTTTACCACATACGAGCTAGCACATTGTTTACTGCACCTTTTATTACATCCGATTTAGCATAAGTAGCTTGATATGCATAATGGCGCATTTTTTCACTTGCGATGAAATTAAATACTGAGAATGCACCGACAGGTCCAAGGAATGCTGGTAAAGCTGAAGACACAGCGGCCTTTGCAGCTACACCTGCAGTAACAGGCAAAGCAATCTGATAGGCCAATTGGGAAGAGGAAGTGCTGTTATTGTTGCCAGTAAAAGCCACTCTTTTTTCTGATAATCCTTCAATAGCCATGATACGTGCATATTCAATCACCGAATAAGGCAGTACCGGTACAGCTAAAACAGCAGCTGGCAATACCATTGTAGCACCATAAGCAGCCCCTGCACCAGCGATGAGGGGTAGCACAAATTTACCTACTGGAGTTCTAAAAAACTGACTAGCAGTATTGACTGTAGATCTAAGAAAGTAATCAACACGAGCGATATTTATCATAAAAATGCCTATTTTTTATTTATATTAGCAGTTTAAGCGTCAGAAAGCAAACACTTTATTAGATAAATATCAACATGTGGGTTTTTGGAGGATTGCCTGCGATGCACTTAATCCTGAAAAAGCCAGCTGATCTTATCAATGACTTTATTTTCCCACCAGCAAAGAGACATTACCCCCTATGGCTGCGGTATTTGTTGAAATGGTTTTCTCTTTACAAAAACGTTTCACATAAGAGGGGCCACCTGCCTTAGGTCCTGTTCCAGAACATCCCATTCCACCAAATGGCTGCACCCCAACCACAGCACCAATCATATTGCGATTGACATAGTTATTCCCAACGCTGGTGCGCTCAATCACCTGTTTTACAAATCCCTCAATTCGACTATGCACACCCAGAGTCAATCCATACCCAGTTGCATTAATCGCATCAAGCACCTGGTCAAATGCTTTTTCTTGATAGCGATACACATGTAAAATAGGTCCAAAAACCTCTTGATCGATCATGCTAAGATCATCAATCTCATACACACACGGCATAAAGAAAGTGCCTTTTTTACACTCATTTTCTGCAGTCATTGTAGCCAATAACTGAGCATGTTCATCCAAATAGTTCTTATGGGATAATAACCGCTCCATTGCTGCTTGATCAATAACAGGTCCTACCTGCGTTGCCATATTCTGTGGTGAACCAACTCGCCAATAAGCCATTGCCCCAATCAGCATCTGGATCACTTTATCAGCAATATCTGTTTGCACACACAAAATTCTACAAGCTGAGCATCGCTGCCCAGCACTTTGAAATGCCGAGTGCATCACATCTTTTACCACCTGCTCTGGCAAAGCAGAGGAATCAGCAATCATCACATTAATACCGCCGGTTTCAGCAATCAGTGGGGTAATTGGACCACTTCGCTGACTTAGAGTCTGATATATCGCCGTTGCAGTTTGATTTGAGCCGGTAAACAACACTTGTTTAATCGATAAATGTGACACCAATTTCCCAGCCACATCTTTTTCACAGGGGATGACTTGCAGCGCCGATTTAGGCAAACCAGCATCATATAAACATTCACTGGCCCATGTGGCACAAATCAAAGTTTGTGTTGCTGGCTTTGCAATCACTGCATTACCTGCGGCCAGAGCAGCACTAATCTGTCCAATAAAAATTGCCACTGGGAAGTTCCAGGGACTAATACACAACGTGGGACCGGTTGGCACATAAATTAATCGATTCTCTTCGCCAGTTGGGCCTGGTAAGATTTTATCCTCCAACAGCAAACACTCATTGGCATAGTATCTTAGAAAATCAATCGCCTCCCTGACCTCATCGATGGCATCTTGATAAGTCTTTCCAGCTTCCAAAATTGTAGCAGCCATTAAGTTAAACTGCCTCTGCTGCATCAAATCTGCTGCCTTATTCAAAATAGCTGCGCGGTGGATCACATCATAACTCTGCCACTCTTTCTGAGCCCTGTCAGCAACTAAAGCAATATCAGGCACCATTTCAACCTGCGCCAATTCCCTTGAGCCCAGAACCTGATCATGATCATGTGGCGATACAATATCTACCGCTGGATCCAAATGAAGCTTAGCTTTGGTCAATGGCCGAATATGAGCTTTCAATTGAACCTGATTCATCGCGTTAATCATTTGCTTCGCGTGTGAACCATTGGCAAGCTGCTTTCCCTCTGAATTTCGACGACTGTTCCCAAATATATCAATTGGTAATTGAATATTTGGATGCTGCCAAATCTGGTTTTTACCCACATTTGCAATCGGATTCTGTGCCAATATTTTGGCATCAATCTCTTCATCAACAAGTTGGTTAACAAACGAAGAGTTGGCCCCATTTTCAAGAATGCGCCTTACCAAATAGGGTAATAAATCCTCATGCACACCAACCGGGGCATACATTCTAACACTTACCTTTGACTGCTCTTTCAAAAAAGTATCATACAAGGGTTTGCCCATGCCCCGCAAACACTGAAATTCATAACGTGAATCCGTATTTACCATATTCTGAATTAACGAGAGTGTATAAGCGTTATGTGTTGCAAACTGAGGAAAAATAACATCCTGTGCCGCAAGCAATAACTTAGCACAAGCTGCATATGAACAATCTGTATGCGGCTTTTGTGTATAAACTGGATACTGCTCAAGACCCAGCTGCTGAGCAATTTTGATTTCAGTATCCCAATAAGCTCCCTTTACCAATCGTATTTGTGCAAAACGGTTGTGTGCCCTTAGCTCATTCACAAGCCAATGAATCACCTCAACTGCGCCTTTATGATAGGCCTGCAGTGCAAAACCAAATCCTTTCCAATCTGAAAGTGCCTTATTTTTTAATACATTTCTAAAGACCGCAAGCGTCAGAGTCAATCGACTGTTTTCTTCAGCATCAATACAAATGGCCACATGATGCTTTTTTGCCAACTTAACCAGCTGCAGCATACGATTAACTAAAAAATCCACTGCCTGTTTTTCATGCCAAACCTCAAAAAAAGGACATAACGCTGAAAGCTTAACAGAAACACTGTGGGCCCTCTCTATTGGCGTACTGGCCTCAGTGGATAATGACTCAATCGCCAACTGATACTGGTTAAAATAAAAATCTGCATCTACCTTCGTGAGTGCCGATTCACCCAACATATCAAAAGAAAAT
>VGUW01000037.1 GCA_016874185.1 Gammaproteobacteria bacterium | reverse complement strand
ACGCTCTTTATCAATTGCCTCGGCAGGAATCTGATCCGCATTTAAAGCCAAAGGACTTGTCGCAGCAGCCTGCATAGCCACATCACGACCTGCATCAACAGAGCCTTTGGACAATTTCACAATAACACCAATTTTCTGACCATGCTGATAAGCACTGACCAGCTGAGAGTGCGAGTGATATAGAGCAAAGCGGCGGATTTGAATATTCTCACCAATACGGCCAACAAGCTCCTGTCTTAACTCCTCAATACTTCTGCCATCATTAACCTTGATTTGACTCAGGGCAGCAACATCTGAAGGCCGATCAGCAAATACGGCATCCACAACAGTATTAACAAAATTCTGAAAATAATCATTTCTTGCTGTAAAATCAGTTTCACAATTGATTTCAATATTCAATGCCATGCCATCTCTGGAAACTGCCTTTACCACACCCTCGCAAGCCACACGAGAGCTTTTTTTCACCGCAGTTGCAGCGCCCTCTTTTCTTAGTATCTCGATAGCAGCATCTTTATCACCTGCCGTAGCCTCCAATGCTTTTTTACATTTCAAAATCGGGGCATCGGTAATTCGTCTAACTTCTTGAATTAAACTGGCTGAAATACTCATAATTACTCCTTAGTCTCTATTTTCTTTTTACGAACCGTCTTCTTGACAGGCACTACCTCATCATCCTTACTTACTGCTTTAGTAACCCTTTTGACTGTCTTTTTCATGGTTTTTTCAACTTTCTCAAGAAGCTCAGCCTCTATCTCCTCAACTGGCTCAGCGGGTTTGGCTTCAATTTTAATAATCTTCGGTGCTTTAGCTGCCCTATCTGCTGCTTCACGCTTAATGACCTCAGCTAATTTTTCTTGCTCCATACCAATTACTTTTGCCACATTTTTCGCATAATAATTGATAGCAGAAACTGAGTCATCATTTCCCGGCACTACATAATCTATACCCGCTGGAGAGGCATTTGTATCCACAATACCAATGACAGGAATCCCTAATTTATTGGCCTCAGCAATTGCAATGGCCTCATGCTTCACGTCAACAACAAAAATAACATCGGGTAAAGATTTCATGGCTTTAATACCACCCAAGTTAATTCTCAGCTTTTCTAACCTTCGAACAAATGTCAATCGCTCTTTTTTAGTGTAACCCTCAAATCGACCCGCTTGGAACTGCTCCTCCATCAAAGTCAATGCCTCAACAGACTTCTTAATGGTTTTGAAATTAGTCAACATGCCACCCAACCAGCGGCTGGTCACATAGGGCATGCCAACAAGTTCAGCGTAAGCCTTTACAACTTCTTGCGCATTACGTTTGGTGCCAACAAAAAGCACATTCCCTCTGGCCTGAACCGTTGATCGGACAAACTGAAGGGCCTTATCAAATAAAATTAAAGACTTATCCAAGTCGATAATGTGCAAATCTAATTCTGGATGCTTACCGTAGACATACGGTTCTGTTTGTGGATTCCAATAACGTGGTTTGTGTCCAAAATGAACACCACATGAAAACATCTCTAACTTTTGTAACTGCATCATTTTCTCTCTCAGTTGGGTTTCACGACCGTTGACCAAATATACAACCAATTAAGGCACCCGCATATCTGGCTGAATCAACGTAAATAATTTTTATATCTAACATAGTAAGATTTTTTTTTCAATATTTTTCAACAATTCTATTCGATATTTTCTATAATAACTCTAGGCCAGGAGGCATTTATAATGAAGGAATTTAATCTATTCTCAATTATTTGTAAAAATGAATTAGAATCAAACTTCGATAAAATAATAGAGATTTTAAATAGCAAAGAAGTCACTGAAGAAACCATAACAAGAGTCTACTTTTTATGGGAATCCAGTTTAAATTTGACGGAAACATTCATCAAGCACCAACCTTGGCATTGCGACGAAAGAGAGTCTGCTCTGACCAATCTTAGAGTGCATTTTCGAAACTATCTACAAGAAAAAGATGCCTATTCCCAGGCTCACTTTTTCCTCAGCCACAGAGGTTTTTGTGGATGGGTTGGCCAAATGCAAAAAAATACAAAATTAGATCCTGACAATCAAATTCGCGCAAACATGTATGCACTCATTGGCTCGTTGTCTGATTACGATGCCATTTTTGTTCTCAATCAATGTTTTTATTGCGCAGAAACATATCAGTCAACACTTGATAGCCATCAAATCAAGCAATTAATCAAAAGCACTGAACCTGTTGAGTATAGCATTGACCTTTGTCGATCCCACGTGGAAATGGTGCTTCAAAAAACCAGCTTTAAGCCATCTGAGTCAACTCTTATACAATTTTTCATGCTCATTCCTTTTCTGCTTTTCCTTTATGCACTAACATTTGAAATATACCCAGCACTTATACTCAGTCTTTTCTCGATGCTATTATTAAACGCTCGCTTCAATACATTGCTCGACCAGGAATCAATCATCGAAAAAACAAGCCAAAATGCCATTGAAGATCGGGTATACGTCGAAGAAAAAGCTTCCGATAAAATGATTCAAGCTATAGCTAAATGCAAGGGTGAAGCATTAAGAGTACGCCATGTCAAAGAGCCGCTATCAGTAAACCCAAGTATAGCAACATGCATTCCCTCATGTCCGATTTTGACAAAAGATGAAAGACAGGCTATATCTGATGAAAACCAATTAAGCGCTGAGCATGCTAGATCAATTTAAACATTTTCGCTCATTGTTCATTCAAGCTCTTAATGGGCCCTTATTTGACTATGTCGCCAGTTTGACGCTAAGCACACTTTTAGGCACCATCCCTTTATTTTTGCTGCTAATATTCTGTATTTATCACACACCCTATTTGAACATGCATCAAACCAATTTTGAGCAATTCTTTTTTAAATCTATCCATATTGCACAAACACAAGAAGCGCTTTCCACCATTCAAAATAATCTACCACAGACCATTAACTTCTCAGTCTCGACCCTACTTTATTTAAGCATGTTATGTCTTTGTTTTATCTTTTTCATCGCCACTACCTTATGCAAAATCACGCACCAGACCAAGCCAATGCGCTTAACGCTAAAATTAATTTTGCTCATTTTATGCACCGTGCTCTTGACAACACTGACCTCAGATTGGATAGAGAATGCATGGCTACTGCTACTTTACAAGGCCCTATTCTTCAGTCTCCTGCTCCTTGCCATATTAAAAAACCACCCCTTCATCCTCATTATAAAAACCGTGTTTTTAACGCTGATCATTCAATCCATTCTTAATCAACTTTTTATTAATTTCTACAGCGGTTCTGCGATTTACCATATAATATACGGACAAATTGCCGGATTTGTTATCCTGATTTCCTGGGTTTATTTTTCCTGGGCAATAATTGCATTGGTGCTTCATCTTCACACACGGGCAATCCAATGATCATTTTATTGTTTTTCTTCTCAACAATCTTTGCATTTACAAGCCCATTAAACATTGATGGTCCAGTTGCCGGCTCCACGCAGTTAATCACCTCTACTTTCAATGATAGCCTTGAGGCCATTAGCTATCGGGCTCAAATAGCACCTGCTGCAATAAAACGAGCCAATCCAGCAATCGATTTTGACAACCTTGAGCCCAATCAGTTGATTATCATACCCTCACACATCATTCTCCCCTCAGGAACCCGGACAGGGATTGTGATTAATATTGCTGAAAGGCGACTATTTGATTTCACCGAGCCTGGAAAGGTTTATGTCTATTCAGTGGGAGTTGGCAGAGAAAATTGGCCAACATTAACAGGTAATTTTACAATCACCCATAAAAAACATCTTCCAGTTTGGAACGTTCCGCGCTCCGTTTATTTGGAAGAAGAAAGTAAAGGCAACATTCTGCCAAAATCCATACCACCAGGCAAAGACAATCCCCTTGGGGAATATTCGATGCGCTTATCACATTCTAGCTATTTGATTCATGGCACTAATGATCCAACAGGTATCGGCATGCCAAGCACATCTGGCTGTATAAGCCTATTCCCTGACGATATAGAGCAACTTTTCCAGCGCGCTCCAATTGGCACAAAAGTCGAAATTGTCAACAAGCCCATAAAAATCACGCATCACAAAAACACCATTTGGGTTGAAAGCCACTTAAAAGAAAAAACAGAAAATAATCCTTTCCCTAATGAAAAAATAGATGCTATTATTAGCCAGCTCCAAGACAAATACAGGCTAACTGAGGTACAGATGCAAAACCTGCTTGATATTTTAAATGAAAATACAGGGCTCGTTCACCCCTTAAACAGTTAAGACCCGATTCGTATGCAGAAAATTGAATTACAAATCTTAGATCACCGTATCGGAAATGAATTTAAATTTCCGCAATATGAAACTGCAGGCTCTGCAGGAATTGATCTATGCGCATGCATTGACAGGGAATTGGTTATTAAACCAAACGAATCCATTCTGATTAACACTGGACTTGCCATCTTTATTAAAGATCCTTCAGTATGCGCCACCATTATTCCAAGATCTGGCCTGGGACATAAGTATGGTATTGTCCTTGGCAACCTTATTGGACTAATTGACTCAGACTATCAAGGACCGTTAATGATTTCCTGCTGGAATAGAGGAATAAATCCTTTTACACTTCGACCAGGTGACCGATTGGCCCAATTGGTATTTCTTCCTGTACTTAGGCCACAGTTTCAAATAGTCGACAGTTTTGAAAAAACAGAGCGTGCTGCAAGCGGCTTTGGTAGTACCGGTATTTCAAGCAATTCACATAGCACCCCTCGGGCAACAGGCGCCATACTGCATGGCAAGTCTCAAAAGGACCCACTCACTGATGAAGCCTAATCACCCCTACAGAATTGAGCCCAATCCTTCAAGGAAAGTATTTAGAGCATACGATATTAGGGGGCCGGTTGCTGAAGACTCCTTAAACCCGAATCTTTGTTATTCAATAGGATTGGCAGTTGGCACTGAGTCCATGCACAGCAACCACACAGAGATCGTTACTGGCCGCGATGGCCGGTTATCATCCCCAGAGCTTTATACCGCATTTCTAACGGGGCTTCAAGAAACTGGAATCCAAATCAAAGACATTGGATTATGCACTTCCCCTTTATTATATTTTGCCCGAAGCCACCTCAATTTAATGAGCGCTGCTGTACTTACGGCTTCACACTCACCCAAACACTACAATGGTTTAAAGATTATTCTCAAAGGTGACACGCTTCTTGACGAAAAAATACAAACCATTTACCAACGCATTGCAAATGGAAACTTCGTAAAAGCCAAAACCAAGCCCATTCAGGAAATTGATATCAAGCCTGCTTACATCAGCAGAATTGTCAGTAAACACAAACTCTCTAAACCCGTTAAAATTGTGATCGATTGCGGCAATGGCGCTGCGGGTGTCATTGCCCCAGACCTCTATAAAGCTTTAGGCGCTGAAGTAATCTCAATGTATGATACACCAGATGGTAATTTCCCAAACCACCACCCGGATCCTATTGATACTAAAAATCTCAAAGATTTACAGCAAGCAGTCCTAGCGCATGGTGCCGAATGTGGATTTGCATTCGATGGCGATGCAGATCGAATCGGCATTGTCAATTGCGCAGGAGAGATTATCGTCACTGATCGCACTTTGATGCTACTGGCGGATGAAATCCTCACTCGATATCCCAAAAATACCCCGATGGTATTTGATGTAAAATGCTCTGACAGACTCTTCAATCATATTCATCAGCAAGGGGGAGCCCCTTATATCTGGACAACGGGACACTCACGCATTAAAAAGAAAATGCAAGAACTTGGTGCTCCATTGGCCGGAGAAATGAGTGCGCATATTTTCTTTCAAGACGATTGGATTGGATGTGACGATGGTGTACTTGCAGGTGCTCGAATTCTCCATGTTTGCGAAAAAAAACAGCAACCCTTCTCAGCGCTAATTAATCAATATCAAATTGGTCATATTTCACCAGAAATTAGGCTTAACATCCCTTACGAAGAAGAAAAGCATAACCTCATTGCTGCTTTAATCGCACACGCCAAAACTATACCCAATATTAAGATCTCAACTGTTGACGGTCTTCGAGTCTCTTTTTCTAATGGGTGGGGGCTGATTCGAGCTTCGCTCACCGAGCCTGGGCTGACTTTACGCTTTGAAGGTAACACACAAAAAGATCAAGAGGACATTCAATCATTGATGACTTCCTGGCTAAATGATGTTTTAGATAAATTTTCTAAACCTCAATCACTCTAACTTGATCATCACCAATCAAACACAACCTTGAAACCGGCACATCATGTGCCTCAGGCGAAAAATTCACCAATTGCTCCACATACAAAACACCCAAGGTATGCACATGCAATTTCCCCTCCAATTTTGGCAAAAATCGATCAAAATACCCACCACCTAAACCCAAACGATAACCCAAAAGGGTAAAAGCAACACCTGGCACCAAAATCAATGTCTTTAAGTTAATATCAAGCAGTTGACCAACTGACGACTGATAGATCATTTGATTTTGATCCCGTATTTTTGGCAAAAAAATTCTTTGATGATTTAACGTTAAATTCACCTCATGTGACATGGGCATATAAGAACCAATTTGGTCGTAGTCACAGGCCAAATCACAAATAAATGAAGAAGCAAGTCTGTCTCGATGAGCACGAGATTGACTGTCTATTTTCTTTACCTGCGAGAGTGCTTTTTCTCTAATTTGATCTTTAAACATAGGCAGCAAACTTATGGCGTACTCTGAACCAAAAGTTCAGGTGGGAACACCCAGAATAAAATCAGACTCTTTCATATAGAAATATGTCAACATCACATCAAAAGTGCATTTCCCAATGCAATCATATGATTCTAGAAATTAAACCAGAAGCTCACTGCCATTTTGATCATAGCACATTTAAGCAAAAAGCTCCATATTAAATCGACTCAAGTTCGAATTTTTTAATTTCTTGCTTCACCAAATCCATGCAATCTTTTAATGCCTGAATGGTTATTTTTTGCCTTGCCTCAAGCGCTGCGTTTTGCTGATACAGCATCGAAAGCTTCTGCTTTAAATACTCATTTTCTTCAATTAAATGGGTTATCTCAGTCATGACAGTCATCCGTAACTTTACCGTATTATCAATCAAAACAGGTAGAGAATCAATATGATCCTTGTGTTTAAAAACAACTTTCACTATCATATCTCAAGGAGTTGCATCATGAGTATACTTAAACCTTTTGCCTTAACGCAATTACAAGCCCATCTAAAAACAGGTGAGATCTGCATCATCCTGAGTGGAGAAGAAAAAACACGTAACCATGATGTTCATTACCCTTTTAGAGCATCCAGTCATTTCAAATATTTTTGTACGCTTAATGAAACTGACTGCGCGCTGGTGATTGAAAAAACCCATAAAGGTCTAAAAATCAATTTATTTAAAAAACCCTACGATGCACAAAGCGCGCTTTGGACATCAGGCCGCATGCCACTTAATCAAGCCAAAGAAGACCCGCTAATTGAAGATGTGGCTCTTTTTGAACAGTTTCCAGCATTCCTCCAATCACTGCCTACTGGAGGCAATATTTTTTCCGACCCACACGCACTCATAGAGATAAAAACTTTACCTCTAAACCAAATCATGGGTAAGTGCAGGATGCTCAAAAAAGATGCAGAACTTTCTGACATTCAAAAAGCCATTAATCTCTCAGCTCATGGCCATAAGAAACTGATGCAAACAACCCTCCCAGGTATGAACGAAGCCCAGCTGGCACTTACTTTTATGCACGAGGCGGCAAAACATGGTATCAGTGAACAGGCGTATCCACCGATAATTGCAGGGGGAGAGAGGGCCTGTATCTTACACTACTGTGAGAATAACCAACCACTTCAACCTGACACACTGGTACTGATTGATGCTGGTATTGAAGTCAATGGCTATGCCAGTGACATTACCCGTACGTTCCCTGTAAGTGGAAAATTCTCCCCAGCACAAAAAGCATTGTACGAAGTAGTTCTTGCCGTTCAGGCACATGCCATTGAGCATGCCATCATTGGTCAAACATGGTCAAAATTAAACCAAGAGGCCAAGGACCTCATGCTCGATAAACTGCTTGAAATCGGCTTCCTTTCAGGTACTAAAATCAATCACCAAAAAAACAACACATTGTCTAAATATTTTTACCATGGTCTTGGCCACTGGCTTGGACTTGATGTTCATGATCCATGCCCTTATAAGAACTCAGATGCGCAGGAAGTGGCATTCGAAGCAGGCATGGTCATTACAATTGAGCCTGGAATTTATGTGCGCCCCTCACCTGATATTGATGAAAAATGGCACAACATCGGCATTCGTATAGAAGATGATATCTTGATTACAGAAACGGGGGCAAAAGTATTATCGGCTCACATTCCAAAAACCATTGACGAAATTGAAGCCTTATGTCAGAAATAACCATTATTGGAGCTGGGTATGCCGGTATACTTAGCGCCATTGCCTTTTGGAGACAGGGCCATAAGGTAACACTGGTAGGGCCAGAACTAAAATCATTGGGTCGCACATTCTCATTATTGTATGGCACTACCTTGGCATTAAAATCCCTGCTTGATGATCCGGACCTCAATATTGGCCTCAAAGTAGATACTCTAAAACTCAAGCATCAGCACCGATGGGGTGATTTGTCAATTCATGCCAAAGACTATGACATGCCCTTTTTACTTGGCTCTATCTCTGAAAATAGTCTGCTGGCACAAATTAATTTATTCATCCATCAAAAAACCAACATAGAATGGATCTATCAAACTTCAAAAGCGATCAATATCCAAAACCACTCGGTTGATATTGAAAATAAAACCCTGTCCTATGATCATTTAATCGCATGTGATGGCGCTCACTCAAAAACACGAATGACTGCTAACTTCATTGCCCACCATATTGATCCTGCCACCCAAACATCATTACAAGTTGCAGAAATTCATCATGCCGGCTCCATTGCGCGTCAAATATTTGCTGAGAACCAAGTATTCGCTCATGTCCCATTATCAGAAACCAGCATCGCTTTTTATGCAACCACTTATGATCCACAGCCACACCCATGGCATGCAGAAAATCCTCTTCAAAATTACATCCAACAAACCGGATTTCAGGCCATATCTCTATCCCCGCTTGTTCAATTTCAATCCCCTAACCATTTATACCCAGCGCTCAATAGTCAGGTTCTTCTCATGGGTGAAGCAGCGATCTCACAAGGCCCCGTTGGCGCACAAGGCATCAATGGGATTATTACAGACCTTGGGATACTATTGGCACACCCCTCGATTGAATCTGCAGCATCATCTTTGGATGCCATTCGCAACAAACGCTACCGAATTAATCAGCTCACCAGACACGCTGCTTTAATGCACATCGGTATCTTAGTTCAAGGATTTATCCCCCCTATCAATGATTTTGTTATGCACAATATGCTCTGGGGTGGTCAAAAAACAGCACTGCATGAAGGCTTACAGCTATGGGATCGTTAACCTACGATGTCATTATAAAGCACAGCAATATTTCAGGAAAGCTGGCTGCGTTGGTCCTGGCAAAACATGGGTTTAAACCCGCTTTTTTAACCCCCATAGCAAGCAAAAACATAACTAAAAGCGCTTATGTTGCCCTGAACTTACATCACCTCAAAACACTCCGTGACCTTGGTATTGAACTTAACATCACCTACTTTCGACAAATTGAAGCTTTCTTTGACAAAAGCTACATTTCATTTGAATCAAATGACATCCACTATCCAGCTTTCTCTGGCGTTGTCAGTGTAGGTGAGCTGGAAATACAATTGGATCAAAAGATCAAATCCATCCCCGTCTTGGAAGATGATAAATGGCAAAGCAGCGGACATTATTTACTGCGAACAAAGCTGGATGACCCAACTCAAACCCCGGTGACTTATCTTAGCCATCATTTATCCACTTCCATAGTCACCATCAACAGCTGGCCAACCCAGTGTGCACGTCAATATTTTAAAAACAACGCTATTTTTGGATTCCTACCTATTAATCAACCTGGAAAATTTGCACTGGTACACTCATCAAAAAGTCCTCAGCTAAATTTAAATCACCTGAAAGACATGGGCATAAATGCCATTGATATCGAACATCAGCAGCCCTATTTTCAAGCCAGTACTTATCACGTCGATCAATATGTGAATCATCGTCAGATCAGCATTCATAATGCATGTCATATGATACACCCCTTGGCTGGGTTTGGTCTTAACATGGGTTTATCAGATCTGACAGCGCTTAT
>VGUW01000036.1 GCA_016874185.1 Gammaproteobacteria bacterium | reverse complement strand
ATGCCTGCCTGTGTCTGATTGAAAATCAGGCATTTGGTCAAACCGGAGAGTGCTTTATTGACGAAGAGGTTCTTCGCTCAGCTGACATTAACTCATTTGATAAATACGAACTCAAACCTAAGGCTGAGGCAGAAAAAACGGCTATTTTTTCTTATGGTGAGGAAAATTCACAAGATGAAGAAGAGGATGAGGATCCATTTAATAAATAAAAGAAGGAGCCGATGCTCCTTTTTTTATATCACCAAATTAATAAGTCTATCAGGGACAATGATGCATTTTTTAATAGAATGACCAGCAAGTAACTCAACTATTTTCATATCGTTCTTGACCATTATCTCAATCTCAGACTGCGTCATATTTCTATCCATATATATTTGATGGCGTTTTTTTCCATTAATCTGAACAACCATCAGTGCTAAATCTCCTTGTGTCCATGCCTGGTCAATTTGTATCATTGGCCCATCCCCCAAGATTGCGATACCATATTGCTCCAAAACCACAAAGGCCATTTGTGGCGCAAACGGGTATAAATTTTTTAATAGCATTTTCAGTAGCCATCCACAGGCACCTGCTGACATCCCATCGGTTTGTAGCATATAATTTGTTAGTTTCATTAATCCTGAAATAACGGTATTAAATTGGTTTCTTTCAAAGTCCTGCTGAATTTGAAACAAATAGCACATCGCTTCTGAATGCTTCTTGGCTTCTTCAAGACTGGCATTTTGCATGTGCTTGCCTAGCTGATGACTCAATCCCCAAATTCTGGCTAGGAATTTATAGGCTCCTGCCACCGCTGAATCTGACCACTCAACATTCTGCTCTGGGGGTGCGGCAAAACAAATAAATACACGAATAGCATCAGCCCCGTATTTTTCCATCAAATCAGAGGGCGCAACCACATTCCCCTTGGACTTTGACATTTTTGCACCATCCTTGAGAACCATCCCTTGGGTTAATAAATGATTGAAGGGCTCATCATGCTCAATTAATCCTAAATCAAAAATTACTTTTGTGATAAATCGGGCATATAAAAGATGCAAGATTGCATGTTCAATCCCTCCAACATAAGTATCAACCTGACCCCATTTTTTAGTGCGTTCATCAACAATTTGACTGCCATCTATGCAAGGGAACCGAAGATAGTACCATGATGAGTCCACAAACGTATCAAATGTATCTGTTTCGCGTTTGGCATCCTGACCACAAGAGGGGCATTGGGTTTTTAAAAATTCCTCACAGCGCTGAAGTAGATTCGGGCTTTGATCAAATTGAATATCAACTGGCAACCTCACTGGGAGATTTTTTTCAACTTCGGGCACAATCCCGCAATTTGAACAATGAATCATGGGGATAGGGCAGCCCCAATACCTTTGGCGCGACAATCCCCAATCTCTTAATCGATATTGCACTTTTATTCTTGCATCAATATCAGATGCAATTTGCAAAATGGCCTTATCACTCTGAAGCCCATCGTAAGGGCCGCTGTTCATGAGAACGCCTTTTTCTACCATCGGCAATATTGCATCTGGACCTATCACTTGAACAATCTCATGCTGATGGGTTTTTGCAAATTCATAATCTCTCTCATCATGAGCAGGGACTGACATCACTGCACCGGTTCCGTAGCTCATTAAAACATAGTTACCCACCCAGATAGGAATTTTTTTCTCAGATACCGGATGAAGAGCATCTATGCCAAGGCTGAGGCCCTCTTTTTTTCGGATGGCTAAGTCGGCCTCTGCAGTTGTAGTCTGCTCACAGTTTTTTATAAAATTCTTCAGATTCGGGTTATGATCGGCCAAAGCTTGAACAATCGGGTGGTCATAGGCCAGAACTAACACACTGACCCCCATGATCGTATCTAGTCTTGTGGTAAAAACAGTGATCTTTTCTAAAAAGGCAGGTACATAAAAGTCAATTTCATAACCCTCAGACCGACCTATCCAGTTTTTTTGCATCTGCTTAACTTGTACTGGCCAATTTTTTAATTGATCAAGACCTTGGAGCAGTCGCTCAGCGTAGCTAGTGATTTTCAGATACCATTGGTCAATTTCCTTTTGCACAACAGGCACCCCAGATCGCCAGCCTTTACCATCAATGACCTGCTCATTGGCAAGAACTGTTTGATCAACTGGATCCCAGTTTACAATGGATTTTTTTCGATACACCAAGCCCTGCTCATACATCTTTAAAAATAACCATTGCTGATGCCGATAATATTCAGGATATATGGTTGCAAGCTCATGATCCCAATCAAATCGCCATGCCATTTCTTCCATTTGCTTTCGCATCCGACTAATGTTCTGTAGGGTCCATTCCATAGGGTGCTTTTGGTGCTTTATCGCAGCGTTTTCAGCAGGAAGACCAAAAGCATCCCAGCCCATTGGCTGGAAAACTTGATATCCTCTAATGTGGTGATACCGACTAATCACATCACCCAATGTATAATTTCTAACATGTCCCATATGCAAATCCCCACTGGGGTAGGGAAACATGGATAAACAGTAAAATTTTGCACCTGTTCCTTTGGTCTTAAGATCAGACTCTGCAGAGTATGATTGTTGAATGTGAATATGATTATAATCTGCTTGATTTAACACACTTTCTTCCCATTATTGCATCTAGAGAATATATGAGTATGCCAAGGATTGCAAGAATCGCATGCATGGATTCCAACCAATAAATAGGTTTAAAAAATGCACGCGCATACAGATGAACCTGCTTGCTGATAAAACCATGCGCCTTGATTTCAAGTTGCATGTTTTTACCATTTTCAATAAACCCAGTGACACCATCGGTACCAGCTGAAATTAAGCTTTGCCCTAGGATTTTACTGACCATTTCTGCTTGTCGAAAATGGTACTGCCTGACCCAACTGTTGCCATACCAATGATCATCCATTAATAGGATAATCGGCTGATCAACATCCAGCAAGTAGCGTTTTGGGAAAAAAATATCATAACAAATGAGGACATTATAAAGCTGATTGAGCATTACAATCGGTCGATCATGCTCACCAGCTACAAATGAATTTAGATTAGCAAATGTTTGTGCCCATTTAAATCCAGGGGGAAAAACTTCTCCAAAGGGCACTAAAACCTGTTTATCATATTGATCATATTTGGTTGCCGCAGAGTTTGTGATTGTGCCATCTGAATGCATCAAATTAACGCCAAGCAGCACAGGTGACTGGCTTGACATAACATGATCTTGAATAAGCTTAAGCCATGATGTATCAATACTGAGTACGCCCTCTGGAAATACAGCAATGCTCTTTGGCAGCGCCTGGCTTTGATCAAGCAGTGCCAGAATATATTTCATATGGCCTTTTTGATTATTGTCTGGTATCTGATACACACGAAACATTTGAGACTTTCCAAGCTTAACTTCCTGCGGATTCAGTGTTAGAAAAAATAAACATCCAATCATTAGCAGAGCAGTTTTTCGATGCTCGATAAATAGGCCTGTTATGAAGAATATAAGAATACAGGTTCCTAGCTGACCAAATATCGGCAATAGCCATGAAAATCCATTGCTCATTTGTGTGATGGCAACTGTTATCCAGGGAAACCCTCCCAAAACAATTAATTTTAACCACTCAAAGCTCAAACCAACAATAATCCAAGACACTACTGGGAAAATGCAGGCCAGGTGCGAATAACGTCTTATTAGAAGTAAAGTTGACAACAAAGCAGCATGAATGATAGATGCCACTAAAACCAAAAACCAGCCCAGGTATGGGCTTAAAGCCAATTTATCCTGAAGTGGATAAATTAACCAGTGATACTGAACAAAATGAAAAATGGTCCAAGTAATAAAAGTAGTAACCAGTGGTTTTTGCAGTTTTTCACTTTGATACAACAAAGTGAAATATACCCATATTGCCCAGCTTTGCCAAAACGGAGCGTAGGATAAGAATAAAAATACTGCGCTCATGAAACTGGCTTGACTTCCATGAGGTTTATTCGTCGCTGATCAGCCTGAATCACAGTGAATTCAAAGCCACCATATATAATCTTTTCACCATTTATTGGGATTTTTCCAAATTGGCGGGCAATAATGCCTGAAATTGTATCAAAATAGCCATCATCAAGCTTGACTGAAAAGTGATTATTAAATTCTTTAATTGGTAATAAACCTCGAATATAGGTCCTGCCCTCAATGACAGAAATCGGCTCACGATCATTATTCGCATCATGCTCGTCTTCAATATCACCAACGATTTGCTCAAGAACATCTTCAATGGTGATTAAACCTGATACCCCCCCAAATTCATCAACCACAATCGCCATATGAACATGGGATAATTTAAAAGAACGCAATAAAGTGTCTAATCTTTGAGACTCAGGAACAAAAACGGGTTTTCGCATCAGTTTTGATATTTCAATATTGCTATCATCTTGATTTAATATGTCTTTAACCAGCATCAGTCCAACAATTTCATCCTTGGCCTCGGATTTCCATACTGGATATCTTGAGTGTTTATAGCCATTGTTCAGACTTTTAATCACATTCACCTTAGAGTCCTGTACCAGGGTCACCATTTGTGATCGATTAATCATGACATCCCTGACTTGAAGTCTTGAAAACTTAAGGATTGACATGATCATTTCACACTGGCCTGAATCAATTAGCTTTCGCTCCTGCCAATTCGCAAGGGTTTGCTTTATTTCATCAACACCGCCAGGCTCTTGAAATGAAATATTTTTAATTTGATTCAATAAATTTTTCATAAGGGTTTTGTATTCCAAAAAGTTTAAGGAGAAACACTTCTTCATTCTCCATCAGAAACCGATTAGAGTCATCCTGATGTGTGTATCCCAGAATGTGAAGAAGTGAATGGAAAATTAAATGTGTATAATGATCTTTAAGAGCGATGCCATCGCTGATGGATTCTTGCTGTATTATATGCGGGCAAAAGAAAACCTCGCCAACAATCACAGCATTATTCGTATCATAATAAAAAGAAAGAACGTTTGTGGGTTGATATTTTCCTCGATATTGTCCGTTAAGCTCACTCATTTCAATCAGGTCAACAACAGTGAAGGTGATATCGAAAATGCACTGATAACGATCCTCTACGGCTTTGAGACACGCCCATAACCAATCATCGGGGACATCTGCGCTGGGCAGCTCACTATGTAAGTTACTTTTTATAATTTTCATAAGCCGATATGATATCACGAACAACAGGATGCCTAACCACATCTTTTAGCTCAAATTCAAAAAAACCAATATTATTGACTTCCCCTAACACATGTATCGCATCAGCAAGTCCACTGTGCTGCTCAGACAAATCAGTTTGAGACAAATCCCCAGTCATCACCATTTTGGAGCCAAACCCAATCCGAGTCAGTAGCATCCGAATTTGCGCCCTGGTGGCATTTTGACCTTCATCGAGAATGATGAATGATCGATTAAATGTCCGTCCACGAATAAAAGCAAGTGGAGCAATCTCAATTCTTCCGCGATCAATCCACTCATTGGTTTGCTCAGAACCAATTTGGTCATAAAGCGCATCATATAGTGGACGAAGATAAGGGTCAACCTTTTGGGCCATATCCCCAGGTAAAAACCCTAGCTTCTCACCGGCATCAACAGCAGGTCTGGATAGAATTAAGCGATCAACCTCTCCCTTCCTTAAATAATGAAGGGCGCTCATGACTGCAACAAACGTTTTTCCAGTACCCGCAGGCCCAACCCCAAACGTGACAACATTATGATCAATGGTATTTAAATACTTATGTTGGTTATCATTACGGGGTACAGCTATTTTCAGGCTGTTAGAGGGTTGAAGAACTTCAATGCCATAATTGTCATCAACCTTGCACATCTCAAAATGGATTTCTTGACGGTCCAGTTGAATATCTTTTTTATGAATTAAACGTTTATATAAATTCAATAACAAGATTTGTGCTTTTTTAGTAGCACTGCTTTGCCCTCTAATCCTAAAACTAAAGGCACGATTAACAATACTCACTGAGAGATTATCAGACATGTACTGAAGGTTTGCATTTAAGGGGCCACACAATGCTTGTAGCGCATCGTTATTATGGGGCTGTAATTCTAATAAAACCTCATGGTTAGCCGACATAAGCTTCCTTCTCCTGATACATGCTTTCAAATTGTCCTCTTAATGTATTAGCATGAATTTCGCGAATCTGCACGTTTGCAAGTCGACCAATTGCTTCTTTAGGTCCATTAAATAAAACCACCCGGTTACTCTCTGTACGACCTTTCAGCAAATTCCCTGTTCTTTTATCATACCCCTCAACCAAAACTGGGTAAACCTTAAACCTCATATTTAATGCATGCTGCTGAGCATAATGAGCCAACTTATCTTGCAATATCTTTAGGCGCTTTTGTTTGATCTGCAAACTGACATCATCGGGCAAATCAGCAGCGGGCGTACCAGGCCTGGGGCTATAGATAAAACTATATGAAATATCATATTCTACTGCATCAATCAGATCCAGTGTATCTTGAAAGTCCTGATCGGTTTCTCCAGGAAATCCGACAATAAAGTCAGAAGAAAAAGTGATGTTAGGTCTGGCTGTGCGAATTTCTGTTATTTTATCCATGTATTCTTGGCGGGTATAGCCTCGCTTCATTGCGCTTAAAATTCGGTTACTACCACTTTGAACAGGAAAATGAAGGTGTGATACAAGTTTGGGCTCCTCCATATAGGCATCAACCAAACGCTTGGTAAACGCCTTAGGGTGAGAGGTCGTGAAGCGAATACGCTCAATGCCTTCAATGGCACTGACGTAGTGGATCAATAAGGCAAGGTCACCGGTGTGTGAATCAAGCTGGCCATAATAATCGTTCACATTTTGTCCAAGTAAATTCACCTCCCTTACCCCTTGCTGGGTTAATCCAACAATCTCTTTGATGACATCTTTAAAGGGACGAGAGACCTCTTCCCCCCGTGTGTAGGGCACGATGCAAAAGGAGCAAAACTTGTTACAACCCTCCATGATAGAAACATGTGCAGTAACCTGGGAGGTCACGGTTTTTGGCAAATGATCAAACTTCTCAATTTGCGGAAATGAAATATCGACTTGACGTTGTCCATGACTTTGCCGGGCACGAATCAAATCTGCAATTCGATGTATGGTTTGAGGACCCAGTACAAAATCAACAATTGGAGCACGTTTTAAAATAGCATCACCTTCTTGGGAGGCAACACAACCTGCAACACCTATTAAAACATCAGGATTTTTGATCTTTAATGGCTTCCATCGGCCCAGCTCAGAAAATACTTTCTCTTGTGCCTTTTCTCGAATAGAGCAGGTGTTTAAAATCAGGACGTCTGCCTCATCAACATTCTCAGTCACAGATGCTGAAAACTGCTCAATGAGGACATTGAGCATTTTTTCTGAATCATAGCTGTTCATTTGACAGCCAAATGTTTTAATAAAAACGCGCATGGATGTTTTCAAAAATGGTTAATCTGCAAAGTATACACAACATCATTTATATTGACCATCATCCTCTGCACTTTTTTCTTTTAACAAAAATGAAATTAAAAAAGCCAGAAATAGAGATGCTGGCATTACCATCAGCGCTTGTCGAAAACCATCAGCATTAAAAATGGCCTGATTATAGGCATATTGTTCAAGCAGACTTCCAATATAAGGGAGTAAAAAACCAGAACACATGACCAACATGTTCGTGACAGCAACCCCAGTTGCCAAATATCTTTCAGGGACATTGTCATTTGCAACAGCAAAAACAAGAACCTGTGACGAACAAAAAAGGCCAAGTAGGAACATCATCATGCCGGCTATAATTGGGTCAGAGGTTGGAAAATAAATGATTGAGAAAATTGCTATCGCTGCAAGCAAAGATGAGCACTGCAAAATAATGCGGTTTTTACCCATGTAGGAACTTAATAGGCCTACAAAAGGAGAGCCAGCAATCCAGCCCCAATATAAAAGGCTAGAAATCACGCCTGACACAGGGTGAACGATATGATTGACATCTTCAAAAAATTTAGGTGCCCACAAATCACTAAAAATCACAGTTGGCATAAACATAGCAGCACCGATAAATCCTGTGACCCAAATTTGGGGAATGCTAATGACATAAAACAAAGCTTTGAATAGCTCTCGAATTTGATGATCTTTAACCGCCTGAAAATGTTCCTGATTATCTGCAATGTGTCGATAGGTAACGAGATAAAGCAAAATTCCAGCTAAAAGCATGACCCATAGGGCATTGATGTAGCCTGAGTAAACAATCATCAAAGGCAGCAATGTTTGCGCGCTAATGGCGCCAAGCATACCGACACTGGTGGTCATTCCTGAAACAATCGGGAAGTATCGATTGGGCAACCACTCTCGTGCTGTTTTCAATACCGCAACAAAAGCAAATGCAGAACCAAATCCGATTAAGAAACGTCCCACTGTGGATATATAATAAACGGCATTTTCATTTTCACTGAACTCAAAGCAGGAGGCGTTTAACAAACTGCCTAAAATACAAATAAATATTGAAAATAACAGAAGCTTACGCACACCAAAAATATCTGCAATAGCTCCAACGATCAGTTGAAGTGGGGTATATGCCAGAAAATAGGCTGTTGCTAAAATACTGATTTTTGCATCAGAAAGCCCATGCTCATTTTTATAAAAATCAATCATCACTGAGGGGACAACACGAAGAAAGTATTCGTAAGTATAAAACGCAATCGCAAGCGCTACCATTAAAAAACCAAGGGTATGTTTTTTATAAAAATGTATCATAAGCATTCCTTGCTATACAAAAAAGAGTATAGCATGAATTAATTCCCCGAAAGCATGGATTTTAAAATCTCATTCAAAATGCTAGGATTGGCCTTGCCTTTGGAGGCTGCCATTGCTTTCCCAACAAAGAACCCAAATAGTTTGTCTTTGCCTGAGCGATACTCTTCAAGCTGTGTTGGATGATCGTCTATCACAGCTTGAATCATCTCCCTTAACGCAGTTTCATCTGATACTTGTGCTAAATTATTTTGCTTAATAATCTCAGGCACATTCCCCACTTTTTCCCAAAGTTGTTCCAAAACCAGCTTGCCGGCTGATTGTGATATTTCATTTGAATCCATCGCCCTCATCAAATCTGCAAAATCCTTAACACCAATGGGGGAATTTGCAAATAGGATTTGATGCTTATTCACCAAGGACAACAATTGTCCAATGATCCAATTGGCAACGAGTTTTGCATTTAATTTTCGACTGTGATCATCCATTACCTGATCAAAAAAATCAGCGATCTCACGCACTGAAACCAAAACATTTGCATCATAGTCACTTAGCCCCCATTGTTGACAGTATTTCATAATACGTTCTGCAGGTAGCATAGGCATGCGTTTTTTAATCTCATCAATATGCTCTTGATTAACCATAATGGTAGGAAGATCTGGTTCTGGGAAATACCGATAATCATGGCTGTCTTCTTTTTTTCGCATGGACCGAGTTTGCTCAGTCTCCTCATGATAAAGTCGGGTTTCTTGAATGATTTCTTCATTTTTGTCCAAGAGGGCGTTTTGCCGCTTGATCTCAAATTTCAGCGCTTTTTCAATAAATTTAAAAGAATTCAGGTTTTTAATTTCAACCCTTGTCCCAAACGGTGCGCTGGCATTATCACGCAGTGAGATATTCGCATCACAGCGAAATGACCCTTCCTGCATATTCCCATCACAAATCCCCAGATAGGTAACCAGATGATGTAGCTTCTTTAAATAGCTGATCGCATCCTCCACACTGAACATGTCAGGCATGGAAACAATCTCAAGCAAAGGTTGTCCAGCGCGATTTAAATCAATACCCGCTCCATCTGCCCCGTGAAGCGATTTGCCAGCATCCTCTTCTAAATGTGAATGATGAATGCGAATGATTTGCTTATTTTCGCCCTCACCAATTTCAATTTCACCACCCACTAGGATAGGGGCGTGATGTTGCGTAATCTGATAGCCTTTGGGTAAATCTGGATAAAAATAGTTCTTTCTTGCAAACACATTGCGCTCATTGATTTTTGACTTGGTGGCAAAACCAAACATGATTGCCTTGTTCATTGCCTCAACATTGATGTTGGGCAATGTTCCGGGAAGCCCTAAATCAATTTCACAGGCTTGAGAATTGGGTGCAGCTCCGAAATTTGTTGAACTGCCAGAAAAGATTTTGGTGTTACATGACAATTGAACATGAACCTCAAGGCCAATCACAATACAACGATTCATGATTTATCTCCAAGTGAAACAGGATGTCTTTGATGCCAGTCTGTGACTTTTTGGAACTGATGTGCCACTTGTAACATTTGACTTTCACAGAATCGGTCTGCAACCAACTGGATTCCAAACGGAAGACCATTTACAAATCCACCAGGCATTGACATCGCAGGAAGACCTGCAAGATTTGCTGTAATCGTAAAAATATCTGCCAAATACATGGCAATTGGATCGTCGATACATTCACCGATTTTAAATGCAGTGCCTGGGGTCGATGGGCAAAGGATCAAATCAACCTCACGAAATGCTTTTAGGTAATCATTGCGAACAACCTGTCGAATTTTTTGTGCCTTTTGATAGTAATCATCATAATAACCACTGGATAGCGCAAAAGTACCAATTAGAATTCTTCGTTTAACCTCATCGCCAAAACCCTCTGACCTTGAGTTAATATACAGGTCCTGAAGTGTGTCAGCTTGCTTAGAGCGGTGTCCATAGCGAACGCCATCAAAGCGGG
>VGUW01000035.1 GCA_016874185.1 Gammaproteobacteria bacterium | reverse complement strand
GAGATCATTTGCTGGGTAAGCTCGATTTTCTTATGAAGGATGGAGGCTTGGGTTAATTTTCTCTCAAGATCAAGAATCAGTGCCGATAGACTTTCTTCTGCACGGATCTGAATCTCACTCATTTCTTCTTGGGCGCTGATAATGTGAGATGTATTGACCTCAGTGCCAAAACCGCGAAGCAGTGGTTGTTGATATCTGAGTGTGGGCATCCATTGATTAATTCCATTAAAATTACGGGTTTGAGCCAAAGAGCCGCTGAGTATGCCGCCATAGTGGTTCTTCCAGTTAGAGGAGACAGCTACATTGGGTAGTTCGCTGAACATGTTTTCGTTTTTCTGCCAGCTGGCGTCTAGTGAGAAAAGAGGCATCACTGATCGCATGCTGGTGGCCAAATTATCTTTAGCACTTATTAATTTTAGGTGAGCTTCTTGAAGACTTGGGCTATATTTCGCAGCCAGCTCAATTAATTCAAGGTGTGTTTTAGGATGAAAGGTTTGATCCACATCCTGGAGTTTTCCATAACTTATGGTTTTGGCAGCAGCAGTTGTAGAAAGAATGATCAGTAAAATAACAATGCGCATAGGAATATATTCCCTAAAAAAGAAGCAGCCAGAAATAGTTTGAGGTGGTTTTTGGGTGCGGGTATGGGAGAGGGGGTTGGAAATAGCAGTTTATTCATATGAAACTCAAATGCAGAGCCCAAAGCTGGAATTTTCGGGATCGATTGTCCCAAACGCCTTAGAGGGTTAAAATATTCATCAATCAGTGGTTTTGCAGTATACCATAGGTTCAGCTCAGGATAGATCTGGCGTCCCAGACCCTCAACATTGAGTAGGGTTTTCTGAAGCAGGAGTAGCTGAGGTTGTGCAATTAGTTCAAAATTTTTCGCGATATCAATCAGGTTACCAAGAACTTGACCAAAGGAGATCTCATGGATTGGTTTTGCATAAATGGGGTCACATGCTGCGCGAATGGCCTGTTCAAAGTGATCAATTCGAATATGGCCTTTTACCCACCCTGACTCTAGGTGTAATCTGGCAATTTCATGGTAATTTCGATGAAAGAATGCTCGGAAATTTGCCCCTAAATAATAAGTGTCTTGAACAGAAAGTGAGCCAACTATACCAAAATCTATGGCCACATATTGGGGGGAGTGTGGTTGGTTAAGATTAACAAAGATGTTGCCTGGGTGCATATCAGCATGAAAGAATCGATCTCGAAGCACTTGTGTAAAGAATATTTTCACACCAGTTTCAGCCAGTTCCTTTAGGTTGGCCGTAGGGCAAGTGGTTTTTACCTCCGAGATTTTCACGCCGTTGATTTTTTCAAGGCATAAAATATGTTTGTCACAAAGGAGTGGAAAAACATCTGGGATGTATAGTCGGGTATCATTCTCAAAATTAATTTTCATGGTTTGTAAGTTTGCACATTCATTGCGTAAATCAATTTCTAGCTTTAAGGAATATTCAAATTCATTAACAAATTGCTTAAGCTGTAATTGACGAAAAGGACCCATGGACAGCATGAGTAATCTTGCACAAAGATGCAGGACCTTGATGTCTTTTTTAATTTGCGCCTCAACATTTGGTCGAAGAATTTTGATGACAATCGCTTTATTTTGGTATTTGGCAGCGTGTACTTGTGCAATTGAGCCTGATCCAATAGGCTCAGGGTCAATATCGGTGATTGCACTGCGGATATGGGATGGGATCGAGGCCGAAAGCCTATCAAATGAGATCGGAGGTACACGGTCTTGAAGGTGTGATAAGGCCTCAGCATATTTAGGGGGTATTAAATCAGGTCTTGTGGATATCACCTGACCCAATTTAATGAACAAAGGGCCAAGTGACAGAAAAAAATCAAGAAGATTTTGAGGGTCGATTTGTTTTTGTGCGCTGGGTAGCTGAAATATTTTAAAGCGCAAGCATGCAAATAGGATTTCACATAGGCGGAAAAAAGTGCGCATTATAAAGATTCCTTGCTGCTATTTTTGATAAAACGAAGTTGCCGAGAGATTATATTTAGGCATTTTTGCAGTGACAGATTTAAGAAAGTGCTCATAAAAGTTGGCATGGCCTGGCTCAGATCAGATGGAAGTTGTATGGAAATAGCCTGGATATACCTTTGAAGATCTGCTGCCAGTTGGGTGGGGCCTTCAATCATTAGATTCGGGCTGGATGATTTAAAATCAATGAGATTGCCTTTGATGATCAAGGTGGGTGTTGGGGTATGCTGACAGGTGCTTAGTTTGGCATTTTGGATATTAAAAAAATCAGTTCGGTGCAAGTCTACGATACTAATTTGAATCGTGCTTCCTTCATGTGGGCTCAGAAAGTCAACATCAGGTTGATAAAGGCAGTCTATGATACATTCAGTGGATATAAAACGGTGCATATTCATTTCGTTTTTAATGCGCTAAAAATATTGACAGCACCAAACAGGATGGGGGTGATTGATACTTGTGAAAATCCGCTCTGATAGAGCATCGATTGAAATTGCTCATTGTTTGGAAATTTTTGTATTGATTTTGCCAAATAGTCATAGCTGGCTTTATCACCAGCAATCATATCCCCCATAAGTGGTAATACATGATTCAGATACGCCTTACTAATGGTTTTCTCAGGTTCTGATGCAGGGATGCCAAATTCCATAATAAAGACTTTTCCTTGGTGTTTGCATGTTCGATACAGCTCTGACAGTGCTTTGGGAACATCGGTGACATTTCGAATTCCAAAAGCAATCATGGATTTTGAAAACAGCTCATTTATGAAAGGGAGCGATTCAGCATTAGCTTGAATGGTTGAAACAAATGGAGATTGAATGGTCTTTAAACCGGTTTTGAGCATACTCCAATTAAGATCACACATAATCACATTTGTATTGGGAGATCGCTCAATAACACGGCGAGTGAGGTCGCCTGTGCCACAAGCAAGATCAAGAATCAGATCATGATTTTCAGGTGCAACCAGGTCAATTAACTGGCTTTTCCACAAACGATGTGTCCCAAGGGACATCACATCGTTCATGAGATCATAATAAGTCGCAACATTTGAGAAAACACTTTGGACTTTTTCAGTTTTGTTTTCTGCAGAAAGTACTTCAAATCCAAAAAAGTGTTTTCTCTCAGTGGGCATCAGTTGGAGGCCTTGTTAATGTGCCAAAGTAACTTTCGGATCTTTGAAAATCATTCCATACAAATCTTTTTTCAGACGGCAGAGCTGCGGGCTTAGCACTCAATTCACTAGATTGTGCTTGCCATTTTTCAGGTAACAGGCCATCGATACGCTCATTAAGCTCACTAAATACGGGGTATCCAATCACAAGGGTAGATATTCCCATGAGTAATCCAAAGCCAACAACAATCAGAGGATTTGAAATGCCTAAGAAGTTAAGCCATAGGTTTGTCCATAAGCTACCAGAAAAGTAATTGGCTGTGCAAACAAAGGTATTCAATATTGCACTAATAAGGATAAATATCTGAGTGGCTCTTTTTGCAATCGGGCTTAATGAGTTTTTATCTGATTCATCTTTATAATCCGTTGAGAATTTCAGCATGAACGAGAATACAACCACAAAGGTCACTAGGGCAGATGCCAAACCTGCACCCAGGATATACCAGGGCTGGACGGTTGACACAAGATTTCTAACGAGATTCGGGTCCAAAATGGCATTTGGGGTAAACCAAATAGCCATTGCTGTCATACCAGTAACCAGGTTGAAGCCAGCGAATCCAACAGCACAGGAAAATGCCAAAATCATTCGCACCCAAAATGGCAATGTCTGAACACTGAGGGTGTTTTTTGATTTGAAATTATCATAGATACGGTTAGTCTGCTTTAAATGAGCTTCTTTAAGCGAATCATTGCTTGATGTGGCTTTCCACCAGTGAGCGAATCGACGAGCAGATGCCTTCATTGTATTGCGGGTTAAGTAAAATGCACCTGCAAATCCACCAGAGGCAAAGATGGCCATGGTTGTGAAGGCTCCTGTTAGGCTCAGTGATGCTCCCATCAATCCAAGGATTGCACTGACAATCGCCAGGCCGCCGGCGCCCATGCCAATACTGTTGACAAGAGTAGCATTGAGGATAGCAATCACATTGACAATGCCAAATAGGATCCGAAATAACCAGCTATGTCCTGGGAGTTTGATTGAATAACGGGTCTGGATGCGAGCGAAAGCATCTTTGGCTGCTTCATCACTGGTTTCAGGAATTCGTTGCAGCCATTCTTTAACTACGTCGCGAGCAGCATTGGGATTAATATCACCTGAGAGCTGTTGATTATAAGAGTGCCATTCAGTTATTATTTTTGATGCTAAATGTTCGTTTTTCGCTAAAACATCTAAAACCTTCTCTATAATAAATGAGTTTTTTCCATTCTCTATTGATGCTTTATATGTTTGGAAACTAACACTAGTTTTCCAAGCTGTGCGTGGTTCGAATGATTTTTGGAAAAAAAATCCGCGAATTTTCTTATCCCAATCTGAAAGAGTACTGGTTCGCTCAAACTGATTTATATCCCTTAGGAGCTGTTTAGCAATTAAGTACTTAAATTGTTGAAGAATCAGAAAGTCGGATAATGAATATTCGGCGCCAGATTCTACTTGAGTAGCTTGGGTATTATGATGCTGCGTTGCCAAAGCAAGGTCTTTATCATATTGTTTATTAAATTTTGCAATTGCTTTTTCTTCTGGACTGAATAATAACTGAGGAATCAGTGCTTGACCAATGGCCTTATAGTATATCAGTCCCCAAGCAACAGCAAGAGTAACGCTCAAGGCCAAGGCAAAAATGCTTGCGCTTAAGACACCTCCAGCCACTACAAGCCCTGTAGCCTGAGCTGCTAAGTAAACTGATCCTCCAGATGCACAGCCTAATAATAAACCACCGGTGATAGCACCAAGAAGTTCTAAAAGACGGACTAAAAATGGATTTTTTTGGGTTACCGAAATTAAAGGGTTTTCAAATGCACTTGACATAGTAAATTAACCTTGATTATAAGCTAACTCATTCTACCTATAAATTGTCAAAAATAAAAGATAAATCTTGAAAATCGGGGGGATTAAAATCAGGCTTGACGCTGGTTACTAAAATTTAACTTAACAAAGCATTAATTTTGAAAAATAATAATAATTATTTTAATAGACGGCTCATATTGGGATTGTATGCGAGCACAATTTTGGCTTTTCAGGCAGATGTTTCAAGTTTCTCAAGGCAGAAGCCAATTTCTCCTGCAGGTGTTTCTATTTTAAAATCCGGGGCGAACGATTTAAACATTAGCTCAGCACAAAGGGTCTCTGACTGAATGTAATCCTGATGGCAATGGATCATGTATTTTAGGGCCTCATTTGCAATTAACGTGATATTGATTCGGTCATCCACCGCAAATCCAGAATCTTTGCGCGCTTTTTGAATGGCGCTGACAAGTTCTCTTGCGTATCCTTCCTGCTCAAGGTCTGGGGTAAGCGTGGTATCAAGCCTAATGGCAATGTGCTGATTGGTTGATACTTCCTCAGGGTAGAGTGCTTGGCAGCGAACAAAAATATGGTCAAGACTGATGACGTGCTCATCAATGAATATTGATTTTGTTTTTAAAAGATTCAAAATATCCTCATGGCTGAGATTGCGAATTGCTTGATCGATTGCTTTAAATCCCTTGCCAAAGATTTTACCCAGTGTTTTGGCATCAGGGGCTGCTGAATACTGAATATAATTGATGTCATTTTCATCGTATTGGATTTGCTTGACATTTAGCTCCTTGGCAATAATGGTTTGTAATTGGCCAAGTGTCTTTAGAACGTGCCTGTCATGATGAATGATTTTTAACTCAGAGAGTGGCGTTTTAATTTTGATGCCACTGTCATTGCGTTTTTGGCGGGTTAACATAAGAATATCATTCATGAGATTAACAGACTGCTCAAGATCCATTTGAATCAGTTGAGTATGTGCTTTTGGATAATGACAAAGATGCACTGAAAGAGGGCTGTTGTTGGTTTGAAAAGGTTTTAGAGCTTGATAAATATGTTCTGACATGAATGGGCAAAATGGTGCCATGACTTGGCTAAGCTCCAAGCATACATTGAACAGTGTTTGATAAGCACTGAGCTTATCATGGTTTATCTCATTTTGCCAAAATCGAGCTCGGTTGAGTCGAATGTAGGTATTGGTTAATTCATCTATGAATGTGACCAGCTCAGGCACTACTAAATATAGGGCGTAGTTTGTCATGGCCTTTTCAATATTTAATTTAAGTGACTGCAGTCTGGAAATGATCCAGTGATCCAGCACATGGGTCGTGGGCAATTGATTGGGATGGTTCTGCCACTGATCTAGGCTGGCATAGGTTTGTAGAAATGAAAATGCATTAAACCAGGGCATTAGAACTTTCCGGCTCATCTCACGGATGCCCAAGTCACAGAAGCGCATTTCTTCTGCTTTAAGTAGGTTTGAATGAATCAGATACAGTCTTAAAGGGTCAGCGCCATGCTCCTCCATTAAAAGTGCCGGTGGGGTGTAATTCTTTAGTCGTTTTGACATCTTTTTGCCATCAGCGGCTAGAATGATGCCATTTACATTCACATGTTTGTAGGCAGGGCTATCAAATAAGGCGCTAGCAATCACATGCAAGGTGTAAAACCAACCACGGGTTTGGTCAAGGCCTTCGGCAATAAAGTCTGCCGGGAAGATGTTTTCAAGGTGTTTTTCAGAAAAAGGATAATGGCTCTGAGCAAACGGCATTGCACCTGACTCAAACCAGCAGTCAAGGACTTCTGGAGTGCGCCTGTAGGTACCCTCTTCTTTGTCAAGTTTGAATGTGATGATGTCTGTGTATTCACGATGTAGATCAGTCACATCTTGTCTTGATAGGGCTTTGAGTTTTTCAATGCTGTCGATGCAGATGATGTTTTGGGTGACATCATTGATCCAAAGTGGAATGGGATTACCCCAATAGCGATTTCTTGAAATGGCCCAATCACGTGCATTTTCAAGCCAATTTGCAAAGCGTTTTTCTTTGACGTGAGTTGGCATCCATTGAGTTTTTCCAAGATTATTAATTAGCTTGTCTTTGATTTGGGTGACATTTAAATACCATGAAGATACAGCGCGGTAGATGAGCTTTGTATCAGACCTTGGACAGTGTGGATAGGGATGGTCGATGGTTTTTTGGTCAATCAGAGCCCCATTCTCTTTTAAATGACGAATAATATCGTTATTGCATGCAAAAACATCACGATTTTGGAGAAATAAATCGACTTCATTGGTGAAATGGCCTTTATCATCAATTGGGCAGAAAAGGTCATGAATCCCGGCATTTTGCATAACCCGTTGATCATCTTCTCCAAATGCAGGGGCCAGGTGGACCAGTCCTGTGCCATCTTGGTTGGTCACAAAATGATCTAGAAACAGTGTATGCAGGCGATGTGACTTAGGAAATAAGGGGTTTGGAAATAGTGGAGCGTATGATTTCCCCTCCAGGTCCTTTGGGTTAATGGATTTTTCGATGTGGTATTCCTGAAAAAGTGTCTTAACCCGGTCTTTGGCCACAATCAAGCTGCGCTGACGATTTGGGATTCGAATTTGAATATATTCCAGTGATTCATTCAGGCAAATGCCCATGTTGGATGGTAAGGTCCATGGTGTTGTTGTCCAAACCAAAAGATCGACATTGTCCTCTTTTAATGCAAAGGTGACGGTGATAGCAGGGTCCTGAACAGTTTGGTAGTTACTTCCTGCTTCAAAGTTAGATAAGGGGGTTTGTAAGGCGGTGGAATATGCCACTACTTTATTGCCTTGATAGATCAGTCCTTTTTCCCAAAGCTGGCCAAAGACCCACCAGACAGACTCCATGAAGGAGATGTCCATGGTTTTGTAGTCATTGTCAAAGTCCACCCATCTGCCAATGCGGTTAATGGTGTCATACCACTGCTCACGATAGCGCATGATGATTTGGCGACAGGCATCATTGTAGTAAGCAATCCCATGTTCACTGACAATCTCGCCGGTGGATTTACCAAATTGCTTGTTGATTTCATGCTCAATGGGCAGGCCATGACAATCCCAGCCAAAGCGACGAGGAACATAATAGCCATTCATGGTTTGATAGCGGGGAATAATGTCCTTGATGGTTGAGGCCAATAGATGGCCATGATGGGGGAGTCCGGTTGCAAAAGGCGGGCCATCATAAAAAATAAAAGGTGTGTGTGTTTTGTTTTGCTCCAGGCTTTTTTGAAAGACATCATGCGTTTTCCAAAAATCCAAAATGGTTTTTTCCATGTTAACAAAATGGGACGCTGGCTGCTGATCTTGACTCATAATAGCTCTATTTTACACCAAAAATCATTATACTGATTTGGTCAAAAAATCCAAGGTTTAATGGTTTAACTGGGAGATAAATTCACTTTGCCTTGCGTGTGCTGGGTTCTCGAAAAAATCTTTTTGGGATTGATCTGATATGATCTGGCCATTTTCTAGGAATAAGATTCGAGAAGTGGTTTTTTTGATAAATGCAATGTCGTGGCTTACAATAAGAACGGTCATGTTGTTTGCAATTATATCTTGTAATACCAGTTTAACTTCATTAATCATTTCAGGATCCAGGGCTGAGGTTGGTTCGTCCAGGAGTAAGATTTCAGGATCAATCATCAAGGCGCGGGCGATTGCAATTCTTTGCTGCTGACCCCCTGAAAGGGAATTTGGATACCGGTCATCAAATCCTGCTAGCCTGACTTTTTCAAGCAATGCTTGTGCTTTGCATTTTAGCGCTTTGGCGTTGCCGCCGTGGAGCAAAGGTGCCAGTGTCAGGTTCTCAAGCACAGTCAAATGCGGGAATAGCGCATAAGCCTGAAATACCATACCAATCTGAGGAAGATTTTTTGTATGATTGTCTTTTCCATTGATTATAATCTTTCCTGTATGGATGGGTAATAGTCTGTTGATTGTCCTGATAAGACTTGACTTTCCAGAGCCAGATGGGCCAATAATTCCAACATGCTCTCCTTGATGTATCGTTAAGTTCACATCTTTTAAAATGGTTCTATCATCAATTTGCGCACTGACATTTCTAAACTCAATAAAGTTATTCATAAACAATCGCCTTTTCTAGTTTTTTGCCAAAAAGGCTGCAAATAAAGCACAGCATCCAAAACAAAGCAGCAATGATTGCAAAAAGCAGTAAAAAATCATGTTTAAATTCATATTTCGCGATCAATAGTTGCAAATTCCCAAGGCTATCAGAAAGGCCGATGATTGTAACCAGGGCAGTATCTTTAATAAGACCGATATAGGTGTTGATTAAAGATGGAATGCTATTTTTTATGATTTGGGGTAAATCAATGTGGATAAATTTTCTGATGCCAGTGATTTGCAGGGCAGCGGCACTTTCATGCTGGTGTGTATCAATTGCTTGATGTGCGCCTTTAAATACTTCAACAATATAGGCGATAAGGAAAATAATCAGGCCAGTCAGTGCTGCTTGAAAGCGAGTGATTTCAATGTTTGTCATCATCGGTAGAATGAGAGTTATAAAAAACAATAATGTGATCAAGGGGATGGATCGAATAATTTTGGCAAGTATTACAAAGCAATGAGTTGGCCAAAGCTCAGGTTGATAAATCATCAGGTAACAAAAGCCAACACTCATCACTGTGGCAATCGGGATACTCCAGTAAGCCAAACATATATTGAGTATAAATCCTGATAATTGATTTGTTGGGATGATGTTAAGCAGCCAGCCGTCCCCAAAAGCCAAATACCAACTGGATGTAAGCAGGCAAAAAGAGCACAAGATGAAGGTTTTTAATGGGATACTATGGCGGGCAAATTTTAAAGTGAGCCATGTATGGCTCAGGCATATTAACAAGATGATCATTAACCGCCATCGCTGCTGTTCTGGGAAAAAGCCAAATAGTAAGAAATCGATGAGAAAATGGATATTAGACATGATTTTTCCATTTTGGATAGCTAATATTTTCAATAAAATAGGTGCTTATGGTATTGATGAGCCCATAAATGCAAATGACCACTAAGATACATTCAAGACTGCGACCAGATTGATTTAGAATCGTTCCAGCTGTGATGCCAAAAAAATCAGGATAACCAATGGCAATTGCCAAAGAGATGTTTTTAGTGAGGTTTAAGTATTGATTAAGCAGTGCGGGCATAAAAATGGGCACTGCTTGAGGTAGAATCACTTTTATCATGATTTGCAGATGATTGAGTCCAAGTGACTTAGCTGACTCTGTTTGATGTTTGTGAATTGCATGAATACCTCCGCGGATACATTCTGCAATATAACTGCTACTATAAATGGACAGTGCAATTAGCAGCGTGAACCACTCAATACTCAGTTGACCACCGCCAGATAAGGAAAATCGAGTTCTGGTGGGAATTTGCCAGTCATAAAAAAATAAGCTGACTCCCCAAATGATAATGAGGCCAAGAATAAGATTTTTGCGATTTTTAAAAGACGTGGCTTTGATGAAAATCAGGGGGATGAGCAGCAGGGGTAAAAAAGCGATCGATGGTGCTTTTGGGAAGAATAAACCTCTGTTGGATAAGTGAATATCTGCAAATTGCAATGTTTCTTCAATCGGTGGTAGCCAATAAAGGATTGAGGTATAAAAAAACAGGATCTGAACCAACAGTGGAATATTTCGAAAGAGATTAATATAGGCGCTGCTCAAAAGTTTTAGCCATCGAGAATGGTTTGTTGAGAGGATTGCGAAAAATATGCCGATTAAAGTTGATAATAAAACACATGCGATAGCTAGAATGAAGGTATTACAAAGCCCGATTAAAATTGCATGGGCATAAGTTTGGTCGTGTGTGTGTGCAATCCATGTATCACCAATATCAAATCCACTTTGGCTGAATAGGAAGTCAAAGCCAAATTCTAAATTTTGATGGTTGATGTTCTGATTGAGTTTGATAAGAAGTATCGCAAGAGCCGTGAGCGCAATGATTGAGAATAATCCATTGATGCTTTGTTTTATCATATTATCTTAGCGGAGGGGCATATAAAAGTCCGCCGTCTGTCCACTGTCGATTTAGACCTCTTTTAAGGCCAATTGGGGTTAGGTTACGATCAAAAATATCAGCATAATTGCCAACCTGTTTGATCACTTTAGCCATGAAATTAGGCTCAAGGCCGATATTATCAGCGCCTGCTAAAGGTAAAATACCCAGAAGTCTTTTGATTTTGGGATTATTGCTTTTTTGGCTAAGGTCAATATTGTTTTGGTTAATGCCAAGCTCCTCTGCTTCGATGATGCCCCAAACCACCCAGGATACTAGCTTTCTCCATTTATCATCGCCTGAAGCAACTGCCAGTGCTAAAGGCTCTTTTGAAATGAAGTCATCTAAAATGACATGCTCATTTGGATTTTGCAGCAGGGTTTTGCTGACATGCAATGCTGAAGAATCGGTGGTAAATGCATCGCATCGATTTTGCTCATAAGCCATGATGGCCTGTTGAGTAGACTCCACAACAATCGGTTTGTATTCAATGTTTTTGAGAGAAAAATAGTCGGCCAAATTTAATTCGGTGGTGGTGCCTGGAATAATACAAATGGTAGCGCCATTTAATTCGGATACGGATTTGATATAGTATTTTTTGGGGACTAAAAATCCCTGGCCATCATAAAAATTGATGGCAGTGAAAGTGATACCAAGTGCAGTATCACGCTCAAAGGTATAGGTGGTGTTTCTAGACAGTACATCCACTTTCTTTGAGGAAAGTGCTAAAAATCTTGTCTTTACGTTTAGGGTGATGAATTCAACTTTGTTGGGGTCATTGAAAATAGCGCTGCTAATTGCA
>VGUW01000034.1 GCA_016874185.1 Gammaproteobacteria bacterium | reverse complement strand
TTGTAAGTTTGCTTGATGTCCTCAGCGAGTTTAGTGACCCGTCTTTCATCAATACCACCCAAAGCGGCTTTTGCAGCATCGACTTTGCGTTTTTGCTTTTTCATTTCAAAAGCTGAAATATGACCCCCTTCAAACAAAGGTAACATCAATTCATATTCACGATCTGCTATGAAATAAATTTCTTCCAGCTCTTTCTTTTCTGCTTGATACTTTTTAATATCCATACTGGCATCGTATGACTCATTTTTCACCATCTCAGGAAACTTTAGACTATCTTGTTCAGAAAAAACCAAATTTCTTCCATCTTTTTCACTTTTTAGCCGATGAAGATAAAGCTGCAGGGACTTAAGCCGACTGTTTTCCTCATCATAAGTTTCAATTAAAGATTGGTTCTGCATCGTCATGAGTACCTCACCCTTACTGACCTGCTGACCGGTTTTCACCAGCACCTCATGAATAACTCCGGGAGCATCTGACTCTACAAAATACTTATTTTTTGCCCCAAATTCAAAAACCCCAGTCACCGTGGCCTTAACATCCACTTCAACAAAGAAACTATAAGTAAAGACCGCAACCATGAGAATGCTTACAAAAAAAAGGGTGATGGATGCCAGCCTTGGGATATTTTGCCTTGCAATAAACTCACATTGTTGATTAAAACTGACTTGATTACTCATACGATTTTCCTGAATTTAAATGATGAATTCTGGCCTCTTCCACCAAAGCTGGAATAATGTCTTTGGGTAAACCATCTTTGATAATTCTCCCCTTCTTCATTTCAACTACCCGATGCATAAATTGACACAAAGACAAGCGATGCGTAATAAAAATAATGGTCTTATCCTGACAGGCTGCTACTAAACGCTGCATAAATACAGCACTCATTTCCAAATCACAAAATGAAGTTGGCTCATCCAAAAGCAGCACTTTTGCAGGAGACAACATGGCTCTTGCAATCGCAATCGACTGTCTTTGACCTGTTGATAAATTAACGCCACCATCTAAAATTGGCATATCAACTCCTTTGGGGTGATCCTTGACAAAGCGCATAATCCCCATGTCATCCATCACCCGTAAAACTTTCTCCATAGCTGCAGCAGGATCCGCCACACGCACATTCTCAATCACACTGCCTTTGAAGATATAATTCTCCGATGACATATAATGTACCTGCCGACGCAGCATAACAGGATCAATTTCTGTATTATCAATACCATCCAGCTGAATCTGCCCACGACTTGGATCTAAAAGATTCACAATACATTTAACCAAAGTGCTTTTTCCTGAGCCCACATGGCCGACCAAAGCCACATGCTCTCTGGCTGAAATCGAAAAACTCAAATGATCGATCGCAGGAAATTTAGCACTCTCATATTGAAATGACAAATCTTTAATTTCAATCGATCCAGAAAGATCGCTTTTCATCACATAGGCTTTAGATCCATCATATTCACGCGGTAGATTCATAAAAAGACTAAGATTAATCACCGCATCCCTCATTCGATTAATGCGCGAGACCACATTGGACACATGATCAACCATCATCGCGCGGGATCCGATCATCACTGCAGCAACCAATTGACCCATGGTAAGATCCAATACAAAAATCATTTTACTTCCAAAGAACACCAAAGATATCACTGACAAATTTTTAATATAAAGATTGAGGTTATTCACCAAATTTGTTAACAACCGATATCGATCTGAAGCTTGAACTGTTGAGCCTGCTTCAATATATTTTCTTTCAAAAACCGACTCTGCAGCAAGAGACTTTACCGTTTCAATACCCGTATAAGCCTCCAATGTCAGTGATTGAATGATGGAGTTATACTTCACAAATGACCGCTCTGATTTATTAACCATGGGCTGCAAAATAAGATTAACTGCCGCCACAAGAATAACCGCTATTATTAAAACCCACACCAAACTTCCTGCTACAAAATAAACCCCAAAAATAAAAAGCAAGGTAAAAGGAATATCCACCAAAGTCGTCAGGGTGGCATTGGCAAAAAACTTGCGCATTTCACGAATTTCTTTTGCCAATTCAATATAACCACCGGGGGTAAGTTTATGCGAGGATATTTTTAAATTCAGCACCTGATCATAAAGCCCTTTTGACATTTCTGAATCAATTTGTGAAGTAACTCTGTTCATCAGGCTTCCACGCAGTGATCTTAAAATAAAATCAAAGGTCAGCAAAATTATGGCACCGGTGGCAAAAGCCAGCAAGGTATCACTGGCACCAGTAGGGACAACACGATCATATACATTCATAATATAAAGTGGCACTACAAACAGGAGTAAATTAATAATCACCGATGCAATAAAAATATGGGGATAAGTGTATGAAATTCGACGAATGGTTGAAAAGAACCAGAATTTTTGACCCTCAGTCGAGAAATTGTCATCATATGCCTTGGCCGCTTTTCTTGATATATTAAACCGGTATCCAGCAAAAATGGCCATCACTTCATCAACACTCATTTGTTGCAACCTATCTTCACCGGGGATCATCAGTCGCAATGTTTCGCCTTCAATCACCGAGTGAACAACGGCTGCTTTGTTATCTTTCAAAACAATAATATCAGACCGAGATAATGCTAAAAGATCATGCCTTGTTGCATTTTGCAAATCACACTCATAGCCAATACGATTGAGCAGGGTAATAGCGGTTTTAGGATCCAATGCATCATCCCCACACAAAATAGACTCCAGAACATTCACATTCGGAATGGGTGTAGCATCAAGTTCACACACATATTGAATGCACTCAAATAAAACATCAATCTTTCTACTCATATTAAGCACCTATTCCCATTGCCAAAGCATTATCCAATTGTTTAACTGCAAATAAAATTGACATTTGCTCCTTGCGATATTTTAACTCAGCATCAATCATCATTTCCTCTGCTTGAGCTAATTTTTCTTCTGAATCCAGCAAATCTTTTATATCAATTCGACCTGCCTCAAACTGTTTTTGATCAAATCGTATAACCCCCTTCATTCGATCCATTTTACGTTTAGCATAAAGATATGTGTTTTGACTGAGAGTAAATGCCACCCATTGATTGTGTAAAGCATATTCAAGATTGCGCTTAATCTGTAAATAATTAATACGCGATAAGCGGGCTTTGGCTTTTGCAATTTTAAGATCATATATATCATTGCCTGATGCAAATAGATCATGTGAAATGGTGATGCTGACATTTTCTGTGCTGTTTTTGGCTCTAACCCCTTGGAGATTATGCTCTTGCATTGAGTTGACCTGAAAATCAACTCTTGGATAAAGCTGAGATTCGCTGGCCATTAAATCAAGCTTTGCAGCTTCTTGCTGACTTTTAGCCCCAATCACAGTGGTATCATACTGAATGGCTTTTTTAATAAACTCATTCTCTGATTTTGGCAAATACTCATCCCATGAAGTCAGTACCGGTAATTCAAAACCACTGACCATAACCCCTGTTTCCGCCTCATACTGGCCCAATATCTGGTAAAAACTGCCTTCCATTTGATACTGCTCAAGATCAAGTTCATCGATTTTTTCAATGATTTTCTCCTTGTCACTGAATGAAATCAGCCCTTGCTCATACTTGATGATAACCTGTGCCCGGTTTCGATCACTGATTTCCTTTCGCTTCTTTAAAATCTTTAGTTTTTCTGCCATGAGATAACCCCTCAGATGCAATAAGGCACCGGCCATCAATACTTCTGATTTTTGATCTGAAAATCGAATGGCGTGAGTCACCCGGTCTTGCTCACGTGCTTTCCAAAAATAATAATCCTTCCCAAAACGAAATGACTCTGTCATATTCAAAGTCGTACTTTGAGTTTTTAACCGCGTAGGGATATTAACACCTGCCTTTCGATACTCTGATCCGAACATCCCAGAAAACTTATAGGTTGGAAATAAACCCAAAAAAGACTTGTCAATTTCAGCCATGCGTTGCTTGTAAAGATCCTGAACGCTCATCCACTTGGTCGAATGCAGATAATTATGCAATGTTTGTTCAAATGTTGGGTTTTGCCCAGCATATATAAATTGACTAACAATCGTTGTGATTAAAATCCATTTCATCGCCTTCCCTCATGTGGATATTTTAGATGAAAAGTCTAGATTTCACCGTACTCTAATTTGATATTCTTATGATCCTTCATGACAAAATCCATGACTTTAATTAAATTAAGAACCGATGTAACGGATATATATTCTTTTTTATTTTCTGATGGCATATTCTTTTCTGGCATAAAAATATGATCAACACCCTGTTTTATTAGCTCATTAATTCTTATTTGCCCATTCAAAACAGCCCTTACCTCACCTGTCAAACCCACTTCTCCAAAAAAAGCACACTTGGCAGAAACACTAACATGGCAATATGATGAATAGATTGCAGATAACACTGCAAGATCAGCTGCAGTCTCATTGACTTTAATGCCTCCAACCACATTCACATAAATATCATGACTGGATAGATTAATATTTGCATGTTTTTGCAAAATAGCGATCAATAAATTCAAACGGGTTTGATCATAGCCAACCGCCACTCGCTTGGCATAGTCTGCATAAGACTGGGTAACCAATGCCTGCATTTCAACCAACAGAGGCCTTGATCCATTCCAAACCACTCCAATCACACTGCCTGAGCGAGGCTGACTGGTATGCAAAAAAATACGCGATGGGTTACTGACGCTTTTAATGCCCGCATCTGTCATGGCAAATACACCAATTTCATGGGCTGGACCAAATCGATTCTTGGCACAGCGAATGATGCGATAGCGCTCATTGCTGTCACCTTCAAAATATAAAACTGTATCCACCATGTGCTCAAGAACCTTTGGGCCTGCAATTTGACCATCCTTGGTCATATGCCCAACGATAAGTACACTGCATTGATTTTGCTTGGCATAACCCACAAGCATCGCTGTAACCTGCCGAACCTGAGAAACACTGCCTGCTGAGGCATTGATCTCATCGCTACTCATGGTTTGAATAGAGTCAATCACGATCAGTCTGGGCTTTTCTTTTTGGACTATTGTTAAAATGTGATCCATCCGGGTACTGCTTAGAACACATGCCTGACTGCTGCCTTTGCCCATCATATTTGCCCTAAGGGCGACCTGCTCAAGGGACTCCTCTCCCGTGACATACAGTGAGGGATGCTGTTTGGTAAATTCAATCAACACATCCAATAGCAATGTGGACTTACCAATCCCAGGATCTCCGCCTAAAAGCACGACCGAGCCAGGAACAATACCCCCACCCAAAACACGATTTAGCTCACTGTGATGGGTATGAAATCGAACAATATTTTGTGCCTTAACATCGGCAATTTTGGTAAAATGCTGCTGATCCAGCGACGTATAATGACTTGAGATCTTTTTAGACACTGACTGTTCTTGCAAAGTATTCCATGCATCACAAGCCGGACACTGTCCGAGCCATTTTCGACTTACATACTCACAAGATTGACAGCAATATTCTTTTTTCACGCAACATCAAGCACTAAACTAATTCTGGCTGATCATACCATAAAACGCAGCTACATGTTAACCGTTTTCAAATGAATCAAACAAAATCTCACGGATGCCGATCAAAATGCTGTATGGCTCATAAAAAGACCGCAAGGCAAACATAGCTGCCTTATTGACTGAGTCTGCGCCTGCTCATAAACGCCGAGTCAGATCAATATACCCAAGCATCTCAATCATACTCTGCGCGAATTGACCCTGTTTCTCAATTGGCATATCTGCCTTTATTAAACTTAACCAATCACGAATTGTCAGCGGTATCACATTGGGCATCGCCGGCAAAAATTTTTGATACAAATACACACCCAAAACATCGGGCAAATGCATATAAGCATCATCAAACCGCTGACACAATATTACCACATCCCTAACAGACCAATCACCCAACCAAGATGCCAGACTTGCAGGCAAAATTGCTTGCCCCTTTAACTGTGCAAAACGCAGCTGCATAATGACATCCCAAATCATCAAGCCTTCGCCTGTGTCACTCAGATGATAAGGTGACATTTGAGACAAAACTCCCAATCGCTTAGCCCCCGAGGCTGGCAAATGATGAAACATCAGCCGAATTTTCAAAACAGGATGATTGGCACACAAACCACCATCCCGCACTTCATAACAAGAAAACCCTTGTTGCTTCAAATAAATTTGGACCCTATTTATCTGTTCTTTATCACCATAAAAATCATAAATATGAAATTTTGCCGGCGCTTGTTGAATTGATAGTCCAAAATAATAATACCACAGTAACTCTCCTGATACACAAAGTGATGGCAGATATTCAAATAGCTTTGCAATAATAGCAAACTTTTCCTCATGACCTTTAAATGAATATGAAAGCAAAGTCATGGGATGATGCTCTGACCAGTACTCACGAATCTGGCGGCTTAAATGCTGCTGCTCAACCATCGTCCATGCCATAAATGCCTTTGCCTGCACCTGCACCTGTAAAGCACCACAGGATAAAATTAAATCAAGCCCTTGCCATTGGCACGCATACTCCATGCCAGAAAAGGTCTCATCCATCCATGTCCTTAATTTTTTCTCAGCTGCCTTATGCCAGCGCTCAATTCTTTCTTGAAGCGAGGTTTTTAAGCAAGAAAACTGATCCGGCAAGCTATCAGCTGTCAGCACCATTTTAAACACAAGTGGATCTGATACAACAGACCATTGCTGAGTTTCCTCATGAGCAATCACATCAAACCATTCCCTATTCAATAACAATGGATTTGATATTTGCTGCGTTAAAAATGCTGCAACCTGCTTTGCTGAAATTTGTTTTTGATGATATTGCAGGCCAATCCACTGCATGAGTACTTTCAAAGTACTTTCATCCATCTGATCTTTAGAAGCCAACAGTGTGTCTTGCATGATATGCCCAATCCACCTCTTATCCAATGAAATCAGCTGATCAAGGCCAGGACATATGCCCAATTCCATAGAAAGCTTAAAGTGCAGCGGCATTTCCCCCTTCATCCATTTGGTCATATGCCAAAATGTCTCTTTCCAGGCCGCTTCATTCCTCAAATCAGAGATTTGATGATGGTGTTTACCCACTAGCTCACAGCCATTGTGAGTCAGTTTAACCTGAAAATCCTGCCATGGATAATCCATGAGAACAGAAGAAAACGCCATGTGAGACAACCATCCCCAACGCTGTGAAAAAACCTGATCACATGATTTTAATAACATCTGCACGACTTGATCTGACCATTTTGGCTTGGCGCCTGGGCTTTGACACCATTTTTGCAGCGCTAACAGCTCCTTTTTAACCACTGCAGCATCATGAAATGCGCCCTCCAGGCCCATCGCAACATACACCGGATGAGAATTAAAGGGAAATGGCTCAATAACCCCAGCACAGTCATCGGCAATTAACGCCATTAAGTAACTATATGCTGCCACCGCCTCTTTGCTTTGCGAGTGACTTAAAAGTACTGCCAGTTTTTCCAAACACTCCCTTTCACAAACCGACTGAAACTTTAATTGATCTTTCTCATAAACACGGATAGCGACCCTATCACACTGTATAAAAAGATCATTGCCAATGCCCTGGCTGCAAAACTTGGGTAATCTCTGAAGCTGACGAATGATTCTAATCATCAACATCATGCCAGCATGCCGCAAAATACGATGTTTAATCACATGCGCATCCCATAACTGCTCGAGCTTTATTTTACCAAAAGCCAAAGGCCAGTCACTGACAACATCAACCACAAATTTTAACTCTCGGGAGGTAAAAACCTCTGCCAAACATAGCCGCTGCTGATCCTCAATGACTGAGACCAATGAACAAACTGTATCCTTCCGGTCAATTCTACCCAGACTTGGATGACAATCCCAATACCTCCTGCCTGAAGGGCACTTTTTCTGAAACAAATCATCAAATGCAGCATGCAATGCTGGACCATCGTCTGCTAAAAAATACTGATGCCAGTCCTGAAGCGTTAATTGACCTTGCGCATAAAGCGCCAATAATAACCTGAGCTTAACATTGGGCACAGCACTTTCATGCAGTGGCTGTAATAAATTTTGATATTGATCAATCACAAGCCTAAAAGCGACCAGTGAGTAGCTGCTGATGTCTTTTTCTTTTAGCACAGCCTGCACAGCATTTGGCCCCATGAAAGGAGAACCTTGATGAAGATGATGCAATCCCCTCATGATTTGCCATACCTTCCAGCGAATCATTTCATCATCAACAGCACAGGCAGGTGGATGATTAAAATCAGGATCGACCCAGTTTGACACATACTCCAAAGTGTCTTTAGTCACATCATAAAAAAATGGCAATGTTGTTAAGTAATTTCCCTTTACTTCTTGACAGGACAAATCAGACTCAGAGCCCTGAAGCAATCCCCCTGTATAACATTCAATCTGACTGCTTTTAGGCGCCAACTGTCGAAGAAGCTTAATCTGTTCCTTCAGCAGCACATCATGCAGCTTAATTTTTTGCTTGGCAAGACCCAAAAGTGCAGAGTTTACAAGAAATCCTGAATGCCTCTGCGAGCTAATTCGGATGAATTGATACAAATCTTGAGCGCTGACATGACTGGCAAACTCATAATGCCATCTGCTCCAAAGCGTACTTACATACAGTCTTTCAAATATTTTAACAAAAGTCTGGCGACAGTTTTGCAAAACCGGACTTTGATAAAGATTCATCATTTGCAAAATTAACCTTTCAGTCAACACCAGCGTTCTTGAATCCTCAGCCAACATCCTTACATCCAAAGATAAATAGCGATCAAACCGATCTTGATCCACCAAAATTCCATTCTTAACCTGCACAGCGCAAAGCAATACCTCACTTAACAAGCCACGCCAGGAATTTTCAAAAGTCTCAGCCTGTAATCGCTCTAACAATACTAAACGATTTGCCTCAGGCAAAGTCTCAGCCAGTGCTATCATAGTGTCCAATGCATCCAGGGGCTGATAAAAATAACTAAAATTGGGATACTGATTAAAAAGCATGTCTGGCTGATAGCCATGATGAAGATAACCCTGAATGAAAAAAGGATGCAGCGTTTTCTCAATTGCCTCAGATCCAGGTAACATCACATATATTGCCAGCAATGCCCCCAGCTCATTGACACTAAATAAGCTATCTTGCCTCATTTTAGAGTAAAACAGTGCACTGATGATTTGCATCAGATCGATAAAGCCCTTTGACACCAAAATATTGGATTTTGACAGCAAAAGCACATCAATCATGTGCCCAACATACTGGGGGATTTTTTCTGCATTATCCAACTGCTTTTGTAACAAGACAATATATTCATCCGCGCACTCAGTCTCCGATAGATAAATCTTAATATAATCCATTTCAGGAAATCTGGGGCAGGTCGGCAAAAATCCAACCCTAGTCCAGCAATGATCTGTGATTCTGCTCTGTCCAGAGGTTTGATATTCGCGCATTTTTAAATAATAAGGATCAATCATTTCTCTTTTAAAAAGCACATCAAACATACTGGCAAACCATGGGGCATAAACCTGACCAAATTTTTCAATAAATTGATTTAATTGAATGCTCAATGCATAGCGTCTTGACAGGGGCAGGCATAATTCTGAAGATTCATCAAAATAGCCATAAACTCTCTGTGCCAATGCCCTAAACTCAGAATGGTACAGATCTTCAGGCCCTATGGCTAAAATATTTTGCTCAATATCCTTATCAATAAAAGTAGAGAAGTATTCGGACTTTACCCTTCTTTTCAGGCAGCCTAAATGGAGGCATAGCAGGCTTTGAACATGAGAGTACCTGGAGCTCATCACTTCCAAATCACATATTTTAAACATCACCTCTAAAAATTTCTCTGGGGATTCATTTATTGCTTTCTGTATTTGGAACAAACACGCCCGTAAATTGATACCCACAAGTGCCCTAAAAAAATGCTTTTTATTATCCTGATTTTCAAACCGAACACCACTTGCCATGAATGCCATATGGTTATAGTCCTCCCAGGCTGAAAACTGATCGAAAAAATTGGGATGATTTGGCATCTGCATCATCAAAATAAATAACCCTTCTAAACGAGTGCGATCCTTGAGTGATTTTGAATCCAAAAAACGTCGCAATGCGGCCAAGCCCCTGAGCAGATCATGAATATCAAAACCCACCCCCTGAGATTTACTATAAGCCAGCTCTTCCTGCAGAAAGCCAACTGCCTGAATAAAATCCTCAGATGATACCTTAACCAACCATAAATAATGCGATAGAAGCATGGATGCTTTGTGCACCATCACAAAAAAACCTGCCGTTAATGATTGTATGCCATGCTCTTGTTGAATCCCAACCAGGTATTTAATCAAAATAGTCACCAAGGTTGATGTTTTATCTTCAATCCCCCCTTGTAAAGGCTCTGTACCAGGCTTGGGCCTTTTTTCAAGAAAACTATAAATATGATCAACACCGGTCAGCATCCGATCAATCACAAACAAAGCACTGCACTTTTTTTCCAAGCACATACCTGCTCCCAAGGCATCAGTTAATACTTGGATTTTTTCAAGAAAGTCTTTATGAAAAAATGATCGAATGAGAAACACATCTTGTGATTTAACATTAAATGCCTCTTGATATAGCTGATCAAAATCCATGCTTAGCTCCATTTACAGCAACGAGCGGATCATATAGAAAAATTAAACATAATTCAATTTATATTATGAAAATATTTCTTTATTTATAAAAATATGCTCTTAATTCAATATCTGCGCAGCATGCCTTATCTCATCATTTCAAACAAATCAACGTTTGAAATCCAGATCAATCTGAACTTGTAAAAATTTTTATAATGAAAAAATTTTCCAGCATTAGAAAAAAATGCCTTCCTAACCCACAGTTTCCTCAGGCTGATTTTAACCACCTTCAACCCCAGTGAAAACAGCATACCGAAACAAAAGGCCTATTTATCTGCCTGTCAAAGACCGCTAATTTAATTTGACCAGCTCTAACCCGACATTAAAAAAGATACAACCATAAAATACCCAGGCATAAATCCAATGCTGTTTAAGGCGCAAAAACTTCAGCAGGATAAAAACAATCAGTGCAGGATAGGCAAGTTGCAAAATAAGACCAATGGCACTGGCCAGTTGATCAAAGCCAATAAACGATCCCATATAACTGAGCACACACACCACAAATGCCAGCTGAGATAAAGACCAATTGGGAAAAAATGGTGCAAAAAACTGAATAAACTCTCTGAGTAAAACAGCAAAAGTGGTCATGCAAGCGGCAGCAATCACAAAACAACTGATGATTCTTGCATAATCACCCATCACCAAATCAGCAATAAATACAATGCGTTTTTCTGGAGCTACAAACTGTAGTTGATCCGATAAATGGCTACTCACCAAGACCATGAAAGCATAAACGCATAAAAGACAGAAAAATCCAAATACAATAGCCCTCATCATTTCTACTCGAGCGGATTTTGGGAATTGTTTTAAAAATGCACTGGATAATGCCCGTGCAAAAACCAATGCTGCGATCAAGTCCATGGTTTGATAGCCAGTTTTTAATGCATCCCAAAATGAGCCTTGTTGAGCATGATTAATTTGCAATGGCAAAAATAAAGCACCCAGGACAATACCGAGAATTCCAAGTAAAATCAATGGGGTAAAATACTGCCCAATGAGGCGAACCATGTTTTTTGACAATGCCAGAAAATAACCTAAAAACACCATCATCAAAGCAATCAAGGATGTGGGGATCTGTGCAAATAACAAACTAACACCACCTGAGGCGACTATTAAACTGCGAGGCAGCACACCCAAAGGACCCAGCAACAATAGCATCATGGCAATTAAAGC
>VGUW01000033.1 GCA_016874185.1 Gammaproteobacteria bacterium | reverse complement strand
AACTTTTAGAGCATCCAAACCATCAACTTCAGCCGTTTGCAAAAGCGCAATTGCGGCGTGCCGGTGAAGATTTAACCGCTCTGTTAAAGCATGCTGAAAGTTACAATTCTCTTTTAACTGCTTTAATTCAGGCTGTTGCAATCGATATGAAATACCGCCTTCACCTGCTTGATTTAATTCCAATAATTGATCTCGTTGATTTGATTCCAATAATTGATCTCGTTGATTTGATAATTTCTCAATTAGCTCATTTAACGTCATAACTTACATACTCTTTCTTTTTGTCTTTTGACGGATGTATATCTATATTATAGGATCTTTTTACTGATTTTTTATTTTCATGATTGTTGTCACAGATAAACTGATGATGGAGCTTAGATGGATCAATAAAATTAGACCGCCAATCATCTGTCCATAATTGGCCATCTGACCCAGGCAGTACAAACGTTTTGGCCAAAATAAAGCCCAGGGCAAAAACCCCAAGCACACCCCAGCCAAGTGATGCCGCACATAATCCAATGGTAAAACCAAGGCCAACTAACAACATGTTAAAATACAAACCAAAGCTAAGTCTTAAATGATCAAACCACTTCAACATTCTAAACCCCTTTTCAAAAAGGGGGATTATGACCAGGTTGCAAAAATAAACAATACCGCATAGCATAGGATTTTACGCGGTGCCTCATGACGCATATCCGACTTAACAATGTCTCTCTGCAATTAAACGATCAGCAGCTGTTTGATGCAATAAGCTTTGCACTTAAACCCGGAGAGAAATGGATCTTAATCGGAAAAAATGGCCAAGGTAAAACCACTTTTCTAAATACCTTAAATCAAAAACAACCGATTGACAGTGGGCAGATTGACTTTGCCAATAATTTACGCATCGGCTACCTCAAGCAACATCATGAACCTAGCCATCTAACCGTTTGGGAGCAAGCGATTTCCTTATTCTACCCCAACGACATTCACTGGTTCTCAGAAATGTTCCAAACAGGAAGCAGCACAACAGACCCTTCTTTTCATCTATCATGGGCCCTTCACTGTTTTCAAACCATGAGCGACTATTGGGCCTTTTTTTCCATTGACCCCATGCGCTCATTTGCTGAACTTTCAGGCGGTGAACAAAAAAAATCAATGCTATGTGCCCTCTTGGCTGGTGATTGGGACTGCTTGTTTCTTGATGAGCCCACCAACCACCTTGACATTCAAACCATTTTATGGCTTGAAACAAAGCTAAAAGCAGCCAGCTGTAGTCAAGTCGTTATCACCCATGATCGAAAATTTGCCAACCGAATTGCCACCGGCTACTTAGAACTTGATAAGAGCAAGCTCTATGCCAGCTTTGGTCAATATGAGGACTGTTTGATAGCAAGAGATACCCGCCAAAAAGCAAGAGAGCTTGAGCAGCATAAACTTGGTAAAGAAATTGAGCGAGAAGAAGATTGGATGCGCTATGGCGTTACAGCCAGAAGAAAACGCAATCAGCGACGTGTTGCACAGCTTGATAACCTGAAGAAAACCTTCAGAGCCTATGAGTCTGAGCAAAGAAAAGTCAGCGGGATCCCCCAAGCCAAACAATCAGGACGAAAAATCATCTATGCTGAAAATTTAGATGTGGGCTATACCGATAATCTGCTTATTCGTCATTTGACCATTAACATCCCCAAAGGCGCCAAAGTCGCCATTTGTGGGCCCAATGGCATTGGTAAAAGCACCTTGATTCAAACCCTGATTGGAGACATTCCTCCTTTAGCTGGGACCCTGGAACTTGGCACAAATATCACCAGCGCAACATTTTCTCAAAAACTGGAGCAAATTGTGATGGATCAGAGCGTATTTGATCAAGTTTCACTGGGGAAGGACGAGATATTGATTGGCAATGAGCGAATGTCCATTTACCGATATTTACAAATTTTTGGACTGGATGGATCCATTATGCACCGAACGCCAAGAAGCCTCTCTGGCGGCATGTGCCAACGCCTTGAGTTGGCCCTTACCATCAAACAAGATGCAAATGTACTTATCATCGACGAGCCAACCAATAACCTGGACATTGATTCCATGGAAATGCTCAGTGAGCTACTGGTTAATTACAATGGCACCTTGCTTTTAATTTCACATGATCGACAACTGATCGAGGATGTTGCAACCCATACCCTCATCATTAACCCAGATAAATCCTGGCAGTGGCATCATGGTGCCCACTTAATTGATACTCCACACAATATACCCAGTGCCCAAAAGACCTCTGAAGTGAAAAAAAATAGCCTCAGTAAAGAGGAGCGCATTGAACTTCGGACTTTAACTAAAAAGATCGACCAACTTGAAACCCTTAAAAAAGAAATTGAGGAAAAACTGGCAGACCCTAAAATTTATCAGGACAGTCAATTGGATAAAATCCAAAAATTTAAATCGGCATTATCTGATATTGAGAAAGAAATCAGCGCTCAATATCAACGATGGGAATGGCTAGAGGAAAAAAACAATTAACCCGCTTCACCCACTGGGGTTTTATAGCGCCTGGTGACTAAAAGCGAAGATACCAAAAAGGTCACAATGGTTGTTCCTTTAATTAAAAATGCAGCATCAGGACCGATAACTGAACTCTGCTCAGCAATTTCTGAAACCAAAATCGAAAATTCGCTGACCTGCCCCAAACGCACTCCAAGCTCCCAGGATTCAGAAACCTGATCACCAGCGGCCACAAACAAATAACGAAAAATCACTGGCTTTAATAAAATCATCAGTGTCGCCAAAATCAAAATAGATGAATACATTCTGGGCAGTAGCGTTAAATTAAATTGCACGCCAATAGAAAAGAAAAAAAGTACTAAGAAAAAATCCCTCAATGGCTTTAAACACTCTGCCAAGTATAATGATACACTGCTGGCAGAGGCAATCGAAACTCCTGCAATGAATGCCCCAATTTCATGCGACAAATTAAAATGATGAGCCAAATCAGACATACTAAAACACCAGCCCAATGCAACTAAAAATAAATACTCACGGTTTTTCTCAAAGCGCTGAAACAATGGAACAATGACCAATTTCTCACCGACAAAAGACATGGCAAGAATACTAAATGAACCCATCACAATATAGCCAATAGCCTTTAAATCCATAGCTTCATCACTACCTGCCGCCTTCAGCACAATCAGCACAAGTATGGCCAGTACGTCTTGAATTAATAATACAGAAATCATATTCTCACCAATCACACTGTGATGCAGCGCATTTGATGGCAATAGCTTCAAGCAAATGATGGTACTGGAAAACATCATCGACAAAGCGATGACATATGCCACCAAATCAGTAAAACCGCTGTAAACAGCCACCTCATACCCAACAAATGCAAAAAACGCTGAGCTAACTAGCGTTGGAATAGCCGTTTTCTTTGCACCATTGATCAATGAGTGAGGATCCAAATGCAGACCCAGCAAGAACAACAGCACAATAATACCAACTTCACCCACCTCTTTAATGATCAAGGAATCCAGTGCGAGATTTAGACCCCAAGGCCCAATAACAACACCCACCAGCATGTATACAACCATCAATGATTGACGGGTAAACATGGCCAATGTCCCCAAGATACTTGACCCTAAAAAAATCATAAAGATTGATGATAAAATTGTATTTTCCACTGCTAGCGTGATCCTCCTACTATTAATTGAGCCGATCGATAAGCCGGGTTCTGTCGTGTGCAACCATCTATCTGGGAAGCATGTCACCATACTTCTCTAGCAACCTACCCAAGCTCATCACGCGAGCAGCGCTTAACGAGCTTTGCTTGGTCTTGCTCCAAGTGGGGTTTGCCTTACCAAGATTGTTACCAACCTTGTGGTGCGCTCTTACCGCACCTTTTCACCCTTACCCGAAGGCGGTTTATTTTCTGTGGCACTTTCCGTCAACTTGCGTTGCCCAGGCGTTACCTGGCACTTTGCTCTTTGGAGCCCGGACTTTCCTCTGCAAAAGCAGCGGCTGCATAATCAGCTCGGCCTATTATAGAAGAATTTGGTGAAATTGTCATTTAAATTCTTGTTTTAGCTCAGCATAAACCTGATTTTTTGGCACTCCAAAATGTTGACTGACTAGCTTACTGGCTGCAGATCTTCCCACCAATGCAGCAAGCTCATGCGCCAATGCCTGCGGATATGGTTTTTCAACCTCCGCTGAAGCTGAAACCAAAACCACCCACTCCCCCTTAACCTGATCAATACCCAGCTGATCGATAACATCATCCAGCTGCCCATGGAAAATATGCTCATGCTGCTTGGTCAGCTCTTTCACCAAACTCACCACACGTGATGAGCCAACCACAGCCCGAAGGTCATGTAAGCTATCGATTAATCGATGCGGCGACTCATAAAATGCAAATGCATAATGCGTATCATCTGCTCTTTTTAATTCTGCCCGTCGAGTGCATGAGCGATGAGAAACAAATCCCAAAAATAAAAAACGACCACCCCCAATAGCACCAACCGACCAAGCTGCCGATAAAGCACATGGACCGGCAACTGAGTGTACTAAGACATTTGCCTGAAGTGCCTTTCTCACCAACTGGTATCCTGGATCACTGATCAGAGGCGTGCCAGCATCTGAAATCAAGGCCACCTGCTTTCCCTGGAGCAGTTGCTGGAGCACAAAATCACTCATACCCGCTTCATTTTGATCTTGATACGGCTTCATTTGCTTAATCGGAATCTGAAAATGACTAAGAAGTTTTTTAGAGTACGTTGGCCGCTCCGCTAAAATAAGATCTGCCCGAGTCAAAACATCAATAGCGCGAGGTGACATATCCAGCATATTCCCAATCGGGGTGGCAACAACATATAATGCACCTAACTGCAGCATTTTTTTCTCCTCTGACTGGCCAGATTATATTTTCTAAAGTACAATGATATCAATAAAACATCTTAAATCCTATGAATGTTTGCTACTCATCACTGATCGCTCTCCTTCTGCTCATTGGCTGCTCTGCGCCCAATAACACCTTTTCTCATCATGCAGAAGATGCCAATTGGGCTGTGCTAAGCAATCCAACGTCATTGCTCAACTATCAAGACTTATCGCCACTTCTTAACAAAGCACATTTGCAACAAGCCAAGGGCATTGTTCAATCCATGAAAACCATTGAGGATGCCAGCTTGATTCAAGCGCACATTGCTCTATTAGAGGGCAATCATCATCAGGCCTACCAATTGATACAATCAGAAATGATTGCACCCAAAACACCACTGCAATCACAGTTATTTTTTGATATCTACCGCAAAAGCAACCATGTTTCTTTGGCGCTTGAGCACGCCAATACCGAGCAAACCGGTAACCTGCTCAATAATCAGTCGATAGCCAACTTGCGCCAGCTGCCATCTTTTAATGAAGATATCACTGCATGGCGCGATCTATTTCTAGCGCTAAAAAAGCATGAGCAGTTGCCGGAGGAGCTTTTTGACCAGCTGCAGTCATTTAAAAAAGATCATCCAAATCATAACGCGCTCAAGCTTCTTAACTTATCCAAGCCCAGTGAAAGTGCAATCGTCAAAATGGGGGTTCTCCTCCCACTCAGTGGGCCGATGGCTGACGCTGGTCAAAGTATTCGAGAAGGCATCATGGCAGCCCACTTTAATAGCCCACTCAAAAAAGATTGGACACTCCTATTCTTTGACACCAATCAAATCCCTGTTTCTGAAATCATTCGAAGTGGTGAAAACAATCACATTACTCATTGGATCGGCCCCCTTGATAAAAATCATGCGCAACAATTTGCAGATCTTGCCCCTAACTCAGATCATGTTTTACTATTGAACACCATTGACTCGCAGCCCTCCAATGTGCGTAGTTTTGCCTTAAGACCAGAAGATGAATCCATTCAAATCAGCGAGTATTTAATCCAAAGTGGTTACCAAAATGTGCTCATCTTCGAAGGAAAGCACCCCTGGTCGTCCCGTCAGACCCAGTCATTCATAAATGACTTCACTCAGCAGGGTGGCAAGGTTATTGCAACGGTGACTTTGACTGAAAAATATGCCGATGATGTAAAAGAGATTCTTCAGATTCCTCAAAGCCAGCATCAATATCAATTACTCCAAAAACAAACATCCGTGCCGATTAAATTTATTGCTTCAGCTCGACAGGATCTTGACGCCATTTTCCTCGCTGTAGACCATGATGAAGCGATCCAAGTCATGCCACTGCTCAAACTTAACCTCACCCAATTACCCGTGCCTGTTTTTGCAACCTCCTCAATTATTAACGATCGAGCCAATATTCATCGAAATAAAGATTTGGATGGCATCATTTTTTGTGATGGCATGATAAAAAATACCCAAACCAGCACATCCGCACTGCAAGAACAAATTCGAAGCCTAATGAGTGATCTACAAAGCGCTAACAGCCAAAAATTCAATGGCCTTCAACAGTTTTTTGCCCTAGGTATTGATGCTTATCATCTACAGCTATACAAACATTACCTGGACTTTACCCCTTCACTGGGCATCCCTGGTGCATCTGGAAAATGGTTAACTCTTGACAGCAATCAAATCAAAACTAAACTATACTGGGGTCAGTACCAGCAAGGGCAAAAAATCAATATTACGCAGCAGTTGGATTAGGAGATATTATGAAATTCTTTTATATGGCCTTAATCATAGGACTTTTATCCGGATGCATGCACAAGCCTGAGGCAATTGATTCTCCCGCCCCAATTATGCAAAAAACCTTAAGCAACGATGAATTGGCCAATCAAGTCTATATGGCCATTACTGAAGATCATGATATCAATCAATACACCAGTATTCGAGTCATCGCCCAGGGCCATCATGTGGTTCTTTTAGGACAATCCCCAAAAGGGATGTACTCAAATAAAGCCGAACATATTACCAATCTCCTAACATCTACTGACCAAGTTTTTAACTACATTACCATCCAAGAACCACTCAGTCATACAACCCGCACTCGTGACTTGGCACTCAACACCGAAATCCAGAACACACTGCGAAATCAAAGCCTTCTGAAATCTGGACAAATAGTCACCACTGAAAACAAGGTGGTTTATTTTATTGGAAGTAACATTTTTGAAAACTACGAGCCTGTTGAAAAAGTCATTCTGAAGATTGAGCCTTCAGCCACCATTATTCCCATAAGTTTACCATGAACGAACACGCGCTGTTTGATATCTCAATCATGCTTATCCCACTGATCTTTGGAATCACCGTCCATGAATATGCTCATGGTTTTGCTGCAGATAAACTGGGAGATAAAACAGCGCGCATGCTTGGTAGGTTAAGCATAAACCCCATAAATCATATCGATTTTTTTGGCACTTTGATCCTACCAATTGGCGTTGCTGTTGCAACTTCAGGTGCAATTTTCTTCGGTTATGCCAAACCCGTTCCTATTTCACCGCACAATTTTAAAAATTTACGCAAAGGAATCATAATCAGTACACTGGCCGGGCCACTGAGCAATTTTGTTATGGCTTTATTTTGGAGCTTTGGATTATTGGCCACTCCCCACATCCCCCATCATGGGTTTAGCACAGCATTATTTGCAATCAGCATCATGGGCATCAAAATCAATACAATTCTGGGTGTTCTAAACTTACTCCCCATCCCGCCACTGGATGGTTCTAAAGTAATCAGTGTTTTATTGCCCAAAAGCATTCACACTCACTTATTTAATCATGAACAGTACGGACTAATAATATTATTGGCAATGAGTATCAGCGGAATCCTAAGCACAGTGATTGACCCAATGGTAAAAACTGTTCTTGGATTTTATATGAATTTAATAGGATTGTTGTCATGATAGCTGGCGATAGGATTCGAACCCACGACCCGCTGATTACAAATCAGCCGCTCTACCAACTGAGCTACGCCAGCGTATAAGGAAGTATATGCGATTATGAATATCAAAATCAACCATATCATATCAATAATTTCTATTTTAATGATGACTGGATGCACCTCCCCTGAAGTGGGAAGATCATCAACTCAAAAAACCGAGCCAAGTGGCAATTACCCGATTAATTCCAATATAAAACCTGCCAACACGGCCACATCTAAAGCAAGCATATCTGAGCGGAAATTTCAGAACATCCTTTATGACTCAAAGCTGGCCAAAGCTGTCAAAAATGAAATCAGGAAACACCCCTATCTCAGCCAGCACAGTCAAATTCTTATCCTCACCTTTGACCAAGAGGTTTACCTGATTGGCAGCGCTGAAAGTGAGTCCCTCAAAAGCGAAGCTGAAGATATGACCGCGATGATTACCCATGATAAAATCCACAACCTCTTATTGGTTGGAGAAATCAAACCCGATAGAGCCAAAGATCTTTGGCTTGAAACCAAGGTCAAAACATGGTTAGTTTCATCAAAATTTTATACCAGCAGCATACAGGCTGTTTGTTTTAATAACACCGTATATCTGATCGGAGCTGCAGAAGAAAATGAAATCAAAACACTTCACAGCCAATTGCAGGCACTGATCAGCACTGCGACACTTTCATCTCAATTAAAACCCATCATCAAGGAGAGCCGCTCATGGAAGGATTAATTCAACCCATCATCCTTTGGATTTTTCCATTTTTGATCTCAATTACATGGCATGAAGTAGCCCATGCCTATGTTGCTTACCTAAGAGGAGATAAGACTGCAAAAGACTCAATTCGTCTAAAATGGAATCCTTTTTATCACCTGGATGGAGTTGGGTCTGTAATCGTCCCAATGACTATGCTTGCATTCAAAAGCGGTGTTTTGTATGGCTGGGGACGACCACTGCCTGTAAATATGTATGCATTAAATAGACCATGGATTGATCGACCCTTGGTCGCCATCTCTGGCTTTCTCATGAATGTACTGTTAGCTTTTGCTTTTTCATTACTGCTAAAATTGGGCCATCACATTGAAAATCTCCAAATGCAGCAACTGGGTGCGGTTATTTGCCAGATTGCCAATAATGGTATAAGCATTAATGTCATCATCTTCATGGTAAATCTAATCCCCATTCCACCACTGGATGGCGGAAGATTGCTTGAGTGCTACATCTCCAAAAGAACTCGACATTTTTTAAGCTATTTTGAACCCGTTGGACTTATCCTGGTCGCTTTGCTGCTATTCTTTTCAAGCTCGAAAAATCTGGTCATGCCTGTTCACCAACAAATGCAACTTTGGGTCATTCATTCCACAGATGAAATCATTGAGTATGGTGAGAGAAAAATCAATAGGCTCTTGCTAATATCACCAATGGCGCCATCTTCCCAGATACAAAACAAGGCCCTTGAGGCGACTCAGGCAACTGACATCGTACAGTAACCCCATGCATTTTACACCACTGCGACTCAGCATGCTTTGAAAGCCCAAAATGTGCTTTTACAAATCCTCGACAACCATCTTGCGCAAAGTATTGCTCTATCTCAGTTTGACTTGATAGCGCAATGGTATTGACATCCATCCGTTGCTTGGCCTCATTCCACAAACTCGTTTGAATCTGATCAAGCAAGGCCACAACATCGAAAATGGCATCAATGCTTAAAAAACGCCGTGCTTTGTAGCCCTCTGTGCGCATCACTAAGCAAATCTTTTGCTCATCTAGCTCTCTTTGACCAATTTCAATACGTATTGGCACGCCCTTTTTATACCAGGACCAGGACTTTTCACCACCCGATAGATCTCTATTGTCAATATGCACTCGCAGGCACTGGCCATCAAAGGCAAAGGACTCTAGCGTCTGTTGGATTCTAAAAGCATATTGATCCAGCTCTGGCTGGGAAATACCATTTTTATGTATCGGCAAAACCACGACTTGATAGGGCGCAATACCTGGAGGCAGCCTTAAGCCATCATCATCACCATGCGTCATAATTAAAGCCCCGATCATCCTTGTAGTGACGCCCCAGGAGGTGTTATAAACATGTTCAGGTTCATTATTTTTATTTTGAAAAGTGACTTCAAATGCCTTCGAAAAGTTTTGCCCCAAATAATGCGATGTTCCAGCCTGTAAAGCCTTGCCATCTTGCATCATGGCCTCAATGGTGTATGTTTTATCTGCACCACCAAAGCGCTCATTTTCAGTTTTTTCACCACAAATAACCGGAATCGCCAAAATATGCTCTGCAAACCAACGATAGGTCTCAAGCATCATCTTTGCATGATCATCTGCCTCCTGGGCACTTGCATGCGCTGTATGACCTTCTTGCCAAAGAAACTCACTGGTTCTTAAGAACATCCGCGTGCGCATTTCCCAGCGCACAACATTGGCCCACTGATTTAAGCACATGGGTAAATCACGATATGAGGCAATCCATTGCTTAAACACATACCCAAATAAAGCTTCAGAAGTGGGTCTAACCACAAGAGGTTCTTCAAGCTCGCCACCAGGAACAAGTCCCTTTTCCTGATCCTCAACCAACTGATGGTGCGTCACAATAGCACATTCCTTTGCAAAACCAGTAACATGCTCAGCCTCTTTATTAAAGAAGCTCAAAGGAATAAACATGGGCAGATAAATATTTTGATGACCTAGCTTCTTAAAACGCTGATCAAGAATCTTTTGCATGTTTTCCCACAGTGCATATCCCCAGGGCTTTATAATCATACAGCCACGCACCGGGGAGTGCTGCGCCAAATCTGCTGCCTTAATGACCTCTAAATACCAACTGGCATAATCCTGTTCTCGGGTGGGATTAATAGCAGGGTGCTTCATAATACGCTCTCGGTTTGATAAATATGTTTGAATTGATAAATGATTTGATCTTGATCTGTTTCAGAAAGGTACGGGTGCATCGGCAGGCTGAGAACAGACTGACAAAATTTTACAGTTTGACTCATATCACCTGCGGGAAATTTTTGATACGCTGGCTGTAAGTGAATGGGAATCGGATAGTAAACAACCGTTGGAATATCTTTCTCTGCCAAGTGTTTTTTGACCTGATCTCTTATTTCAGGCTCCAAAACCAGAGTATATTGAGCATAAACAGAAGATTTTCCTTGAGGAATGACTGGTGTTGCAACAATATCTCGCAATGCCTCATCATAGCGTTTTGCAATTGACTCACGCCGCCTTAGCTCTTGATCAAAAATCTTAAGCTTACTTAAAATAACCGCACATTGCATCGCATCCATTCGAGCATTAATTCCGACATAAGGATAGGTATAACGAACATCGCCCTGTCCATGGCATCGAAGACTTGATATATGATGATAAAGATCCTCATCATCCACAAAGACCGCACCACCATCGCCCCAGCAGCCAAGTGGTTTGGCTGGAAAAAAACTAGTGGCACTGATAACCCCTTGCTTCAAAACACTTTGTCCATGATAAATCGCACCAAAAGATTGTGCTGCATCATTAATCACCCAAAGCCCATTGTCACTTGCAAATTGTTGAATCTCATCATGATTTGCAGGTAGACCAAACAGATCTACAGAAATAACACCCACGCAATAAATCCCCTGTTTTTTTGCCTGGGTATACGATGCTTTAAGCGCGCTAATAGAGAGGTTAAAATCAGTGCCAACATCAACAAAAAATGGAACCCCTCCAAGCAGAGCAACTGCTTCAGCACTGGCTGCAAATGTGAATGATGGTACAAAAACGGCTTGACCTGGCTTTAACCCAAGCGCCATCAGTGCAAGCACCAGTGCATCAGTGCCACTGCTAACAACCAAGCAACGACGACCAACGTAATCTGATAAAGCCTGCTCGCAGCGCTCCACATAATCGCCACCAATGAACGCGGCTCGATCAATAATGTCTGAAAATGCACCCAAAATTTCAGACTTTACAACCTGCCCCTGCGCCGCTAAATCAATAAATGGCTTCATATAAAATCCTCCGATATTGGATCATCACCACCACATAATCCAAGCATTATAATTAGAAATGACACGCTGAGCAATGTGCAAACACAATAACATAATCTGATAATCAATAAAAAAGGAGCGCACGGCTCCTTTAAAATAAAATTAAACTGGTAACTAGAGCCTGGGTATATTTTCTTTACCATATGATTGAGGGAGTGTATCTTGAGGTGCCTTTAGCTTCTTGTCATACCACTGCTGAACCTTTGATTTTTGACCTTCAGAAAAACTAGAACTTTCATTTACATAACCCATAAGCTTAGAAGGAATTGCAATCTTCCCGATTTTGAACTGGCGAAAAACCTCCAGATTTACTTGTGCATTATTAACTCCTGTAAGCACAGCCCAAAGCTCGTCATCGCTTCGATCAGGAATATCTTGAGTAACAGGGGAAGGATTATCCTCATGAGCCGAAGAATTATCCTTATCAGCCTCATGCTCAGGAGAAATCAGATCTAGCAGTTTTTGAGAATTGCTATTAACACTTGTCGAACGATTAGCACACTC
>VGUW01000032.1 GCA_016874185.1 Gammaproteobacteria bacterium | reverse complement strand
TAACGAATAACCCGGTGACTAGATAGGTCAATGATGGTAGAGGCGACCCCAGTCATTGGCAGTACCGGATAAAGAAACGGTACGGTTGGGAACAATGCTGCTGCAGCATATACATCGGTGGTTGGCTGACCGTTGCTTATATTGGCACTGGTTGAAATGATGGGTGCACCTATTTCATTAATGAGTTGCTTAAGCTGAGAGTGCTTAGGAAAGCGAACAGCCAATGTTTCAAAATAAGGGGCTAAATAATCAGGGCATTGGCTTGATTTTGGGATAAGCCAGGTTGTTGGTGTGGTTGTGCTGAGCATATTTTGATATTGTTCAGGTGTGGGTGATAATATCCATTTGCTGATGCTTTCAATATCATTGGTTAGCACTATGAATGCCTTTTTTTCATCACGAAGTTTAAACTGTTTTATCGTTTTTGCCGCTTTTTGCGAGCTGGCAAGGCCGCAAAAGCCAATTAAGGTTTCTGTGCCATTGAGTAATACTCCTTCATTTTGGATGAGGGCTACGGCCTGTGAAAGATCAATTTTCAGCATGAGTATGCTTGCATTCGGTACATTGTATCTGCTCCCCATGTCTTTTAGTGACTTTTTTCATGCCAAGTGGCCATTGGCACTTAGGGCAGGAGAGGCTGATCGGCTCATGGCTAATTGCGTATTTACATTTTGGATATTGGTTACATGCGTAAAATACACTTCCGTGTCTGGATTTTTTTTCAACAAATTTGCCTGCCTTACATTTTGGACAACTCACCTCAATGGTTTTGACTTCAGCTTTTTCTATATATCGACACTCTGGATAATGACTGCAGCCAATAAATTTACCATATCGCCCATGTTTATAGGCCAGCGGATTTGAGCATTCTGGGCATAACTTTTCAAGTGTTTCTGCCTCAGGGGCATTTTCTTCTTCACTTCGGGTGTATTTGCAGTCTGGGAAGCCAGTACAGGCTATGAAAACGCCAGCGCGAGAAAGTTTTCGTGCAAGAGGTTTGGTGCAATTTGGACAATTTTCATCAAGGGGGACCTCAGTGGCTTCCTGGCGACTGACATTTGAGCTTACATGTTCGATATTAACGTTTAGTGGTCGCCAAAAGTCATCTAAAACAGGGAGCCAGTCACGTTCGTTTCTTGAAATTTCATCCAGGCTTTCTTCAAGGTTGGCGGTAAATTCATAATCGACGTATGTGTTGAAATGCTGGGTTAAAAACCGATTGACGTATCTTCCAATATCTGTGGCAAAAAAACGCCGGCTTTCAAGGAGCACATATTCGCGCTTCACCAATGTCGAAATGATGGATGCATAGGTTGAGGGTCGACCAATTCCATATTCTTCTAATGTTTTTACCAGGCTTGCTTCACTAAATCGCGGCGGGGGCTCTGTGAAATGCTGGTTTTTGCTCAAAAGAATGATGTCAAGCTTTTGCTTTTCTTTTAATTCGGGTAGTTTATTGTCTTGCTCATCGTCAACTTGGTATACCAATAAGAATCCTGGAAAGTTTAAGGTTGATCCTGTGGCTTTAAATTGGCAAAGCTGATTTTGCCCATCTAGAATAACTTGAACTTGATCATAAATTGCTGTGGACATTTGCGAGGCAACTGCGCGCTTCCAGATTAATTGGTATAGCTTTAACTGATCAGCATCCAGTGAGGATTTGATTTTCTCAGGTGAGAAATTGATATGGGTTGGGCGAATTGCTTCATGTGCTTCTTGGGCATTTTTTGATTTGGTCTTATAAACATTGGGGGTTTGTGGGGTATACTCAGCTCCATATTGTTGCTTTATAAAATCGCGTATTTCATTAATCGCACTTTGAGCCAGGGTCACTGAATCTGTACGCATGTAGGTGATTAACCCAACTTGTTCTCCGTTAATGTCAATACCCTCATATAACTGCTGTGCTAACTTCATGGTTTTACTGGTCCCAAACCCAAGTTTGCTTGCGGCATCTTGTTGTAAAGTAGATGTGGTAAAAGGTGCTTGAGGATTCTTTTTGCGTTGCTTTTTTGTGATTTCGCTAATTTCAAGCTGCTGTGGCACCATGTTTTGGATTAAGGCTTCAATGGTGGCTGCTTCTTTTTCGTTGCTGATGCTAAATTGTTTGAGCTTTTGGCCTTGAAAATGAGTGAGTTTTGCCTTGAATCTGGTTTGATCGTTGCCAAGATCAGCATCAAAGTCCCAGTATTCCTGCGGCACAAACGCGTTAATTTCTTCTTCTCTGTCGACAATCATGCGAAGAGCAGGGCTTTGAACTCGACCGGCAGATAAACCGGGTCGGATTTTTTTCCATAAAAGGGGTGAAATATTAAATCCCACAAGATAGTCAAGTGCCCGTCGAGCCTGTTGAGCATTTACTAGGGCCTGTGAGATTTGGCGTGGTTGATGGATTGCCTCAAGCACCGCATCCTTGGTGACCTGATAGAAAACTATGCGGGAGATCTTAGAGATTAAAAGGGGATCGTTTTCAAGTAATAACGTTTGTATGTGCCATGCAATTGCCTCCCCCTCTCGATCTGGATCAGGTGCCAGTAAGATCGAATCTGCTTTTTCTGCACTTTGAAGGATTTTATCGACATGCTTTTGTTGTGCTGCCACTACTTCATAATGCATTTGGTAGTTGCTATTGATATCCACAGCACCCTTCTTTGGGATGAGATCACGAATATGACCATATGAAGCCAGAATTTCGTAATTTTTATCGGCGTTTTTAAGAAAAGCGCTAAGGGTTTTGGCTTTTTTGGGTGATTCAACAACAATGAGAATTCTTTCTTTTGTCATGTCTATCCTAAGAACAATCTATTTATTACTACTTTTTAGTTCAGATGATGTCAATCCGCTTGTAGGTAATTACTTCAATTTTATAATTATGCTGCTTTCCCAAAACAAGCGGGGTTTGATCAATTACTTTAAACAACTGGGGATTAAATGGGGGGAAATATGTATCACATTCAAAGATATGGTCTATGTGCGTTAGGCGCATGTGGGTACATCGCTCAAGCGCCTCCTGGTAGATTTTTGCTCCACCGGCAATAATAATCTCAGGTGCATCTGCGAAAAACCGTATGGCTTGGTCAAGGCTTTTTACAACAGTGGCGTTGGGGTAAGTGGCGGTGCTTGAAACAATAGCCATCGCCCTATTGGCTAAAGGCTTTGAGCCGATGCTTTCATAGCTGAGTCTCCCCATAATCATCGGCTTTCCTAAAGTGTAAGTTTGAAAATCTTTTAAATCTTCTTTGATGTGCCAAGGCAAACAGCCCTTAAAACCGATGCCAAATTGACGATCAATGGCTGCAATCAGGGTGATTTTCTGCATTTGGCGCTCCACTTTAAACTTGAAGTTTATTGGAAAGGGTTTATGATAGCAAGATGATAGAGTCAGTGTGCTAATGGAATGTGTCGATGAGTAAACAAAAGATTTTTAGTCTGATTATTGGTCTGATTTTACTTTTTTTTGCAGTTCAATTTTTAATGAGCCCGCCTCAAGAGATTGAGCCTAATCCAGTCGTTCACTTAGCCATGTATCCTGATGTTGATTTTTCCAAAGCCCCTGACCCAGAGCTTGCCAAGAAGGGATTATACCTGACAAAGCTAGGCGACTGCATTGCTTGTCATACTCACAAAGATGGTAAGCCATTTGCTGGTGGTCGCTCAATTAACAGTCCTTTTGGGGATTTTTATTCGCCGAATATCACTTCAGACCAGCAGTATGGGATTGGCAAATGGAGCTTCGATGATTTTAGAAACGCCATGCGCCATGGTGTTGCACCTGATGGATCCAATTATTATCCTGTTTTCCCATACGCGTATTATACAAAAGTGAGCGATGAGGATTTAAAGGCAATCAAGGCTTATTTAGACCTGGTGCCTGCGGTTGCAGAAAGAAATAAACCCCATGAGGTGGGCTTTCCCTTTAATTTAAGGTCCTTAGTAACTGGCTGGAATATGCTTTTCTTTTATCCATATCAGGGGGTATTTAAGCCCAGTCCCAATCAGTCCGATAAAGTTAATCGTGGCGAGTATTTGACTGAAGGTTTGGCTCATTGTGGGATGTGTCATACTCCAATTAACTTTTTAGGAGGCCCCAAGCGCTGGCTGGCTTATACAGGTAACACTGTGGATGGTTGGTATGCCCCCAATATCACTGGTACCAATTTAAAATCAGTGTCTGAAGATAAATTGGTGCGTGTTTTTGTATACGGTGAGAAGCCAGGCGGTGGTCAAGTGCAGGGGCCCATGCGTGAGGTAAACCATGACAGTTTGGAGTATATTGATCATGATGACCTTCAGGCTATTGCAGCATATATTAAATCTACCCAAGACCCTATTCCTGTGATGAAAGCTGGGGTTGATGCAGATACTTTAGCGCTGGGCAAGACAGTTTATGCCGCAAAATGTGGGGCTTGTCATCAGGTAGGGGCTGGCGGAGCACCAAAAATCACGGATAAAGCTGCATGGCTATCAAGACTTGATAAGAAAGGCATTGATAAAATTTATGACAACGTTTATAACGGCATTAATTCCATGCCTGCTCGCGGTCTATGTAATAGCAAAGAGGATGAGTTATGTGATGATAAAGCCATGAGAAGCGCAGTTGATTATATTTACAGCTTGCAAAAGGGCGAGGGTGTGAAAGCTGAAAGAAAGGGTCAGTCGCCAGCTGCAGTTTCTGCGGCACGTGCAAAGAAAATTTATGATGATACCTGCAGCACCTGTCATTCACAAGGGCAGCTGGGGGCGCCAAAAGTCGGTGATAAGAAGGCATGGAGTGAGCGATTAAAATATGGTTTTGATGTTCTGGTCCATAATGTGATTAAGGGGTATGTGAATACCGGCATTAAGAGTGCCTGTGTCGTTGAAAAAGGCGGATGTCATGAGTGCTCTGATGCTGAGATCATTGCTGTGGTGAAATATATACTTGATCAAAGTGTTCTTGGTAAAAACTTTAAGTTATGGTAGGAAGAACTATGTACACATTATTATTGGGCTCTGTATCAACGATATTTGCATCATATAATATGACTCAAGGTGTTACACCCATGAGTCATCGCATTTATGATATTCATATGCTGATGTTTTATGTGTGTGTGATTGCTGGTATTGCAACTTTTGGGGTGATGTTTTATGCGCTGCTAAAGCACAGAAAGTCCCTGGGAGTTACCCCAGCTCAATCCAAAGGGCATTTGGCTCTTGAAATCATTTGGACAGTGGTGCCATTGCTTATTTTGCTTGGTTTGTCTTATCCGGCTGGTAAGATTTTGATGGATATGGATGAGGCAAAAGAAGCAGAGGTCAATATTTTAGTCACTGGGCTGCAGTGGAAATGGAAATATGAATATTTGGATCATGGATTCTCATTTTACTCCAATCTCTCAACACCAATGGCGCAAAGAAACGGGCTGGAGCCCAAAGGTGAGCACTATTTGCTGGAAGTGGATGAGCCTGTTGTGGTGCCGATTCATACTCATGTTCGCTTTTTGTTCACCTCTAGAGATGTGAATCATTCATGGTGGGTACCGGATTTTGCTGTTAAAGTCGATTGTATCCCCGGTTATATCAATGAGGGCTGGGTCTATGTTGAAAAGCCAGGGACTTATCGAGGACAATGCACAGAGCTTTGTGGTATGCTCCATGGTTTTATGCCTATTGTGGTTGAGGCTAAAACGCAGGAAGATTATCAAAAGTGGCTTGCCAAGCGCATGGATATTGTGATTCAGAAGGAGGCAGACCGCGTGCTAACTAAAGATGAGGCTATGAAGAAAGGGCAGCAAGTGTATCAGGTGCATTGCCAATCCTGTCATCAGGCCGATGGGAAGGGGATGCCTCCGGCTATTCCTGGAATGGTTGGTGGTAAAATCACAACCGGACCAGTCTCTGGACATGTGGATGTCCTTCTTAATGGAATTAAAGGCACTGGCATGCAAGCATTTGGCGAGCAGTTAACTAATGAAGAGATTGCTGCTGTAATCACGTATGAGCGTAACGCTTGGGGTAATGATAAGAAAGCAGGTGAGTTAGTTCAACCGAAAACGATTGATCAGGCCCGCGGTGGTGCTGCTCTTGCAGAGCCTTCGCAGGAAGTCGTTAAGCCTAAAGTTGATACATCTCAATGGGATAGCAAAACAGCAATGGCAGTGGGTAAGAGTGTGTATGACAAGAATTGTCAATCTTGTCATCAGATCAATGGTGAGGGCATGCCGCCGATGTTCCCATCCTTGAAAGGATCCAAAGTGGTTGTAGGCCCAGTAAGCCAGCATATTCAATTGCTATTAATGGGTGTTAAAGGAACTGCGATGGCATCATTTGCCTGGATGTCAGATGAGGAAATTGCCGGAGTGATAACTTATAAGCGTAATAGCTGGGGCAACAATGAAATAAAATATGGTAAGGATGCAGGTGGGTTAATAACGCCAGCTGAAGTTAAGGCGATGAGAGGAGCTAAGTAAATGGGTGAAGTTGTAGCAAAAGGCTTTAGGGCAAAAGTAACACGGTGGGTCACAACAACAAATCACAAAGACATAGGAACCTTATATTTGGTATTTGCACTGGTGATGTTTTTTGTTGCTGGATTGATGGCTTTGCTAATACGTGCAGAGTTATTTCAGCCGGGGACTATGTTCATGCATCCAAATTTTTATAATCAGATGGTTACTTTGCATGGGCTGGTGATGATTTTTGGTGCAGTAATGCCGGCTCTTGCTGGGTTTGCCAATTGGCAAATTCCTCTAATGATTGGGGCTGCAGATATGGCGTTTCCGCGCATGAATAACTGGAGCTTCTGGATTTTACCATTTGCGTTTGGGTTACTGTTATTTTCAAACTTTGCTGAAGGGGGTTGGCCTAATTTTGGTTGGACATTTTATGCACCCTTGTCATCAACTTATGGCCCGCCTAGTACTGATTATATGATTCTATCGATTCATTTGATGGGGATTTCGTCGATTATGGCATCAATCAACATCATTGCTACGATTATGACCATGCGTGCTAAATGGATGGAATATATGGATATGCCAATTTTTGTATGGAGCTGGTTTATCACCGCATTTTTGCTGATCGCGATTATGCCTGTGTTAGCAGTTACTGTGACCATGTTGTTGTTTGATCGTCATTTTGGCACCAGTTTTTTTAACGCCGCTGGCGGCGGTGATCCTGTGTTATTTCAACATTTGTTTTGGTTTTTTGGACACCCCGAGGTTTATGTTTTGGTGATGCCTGCTTTTGGAATCATTTCAGAGGTGGTTCCTACATTTGCCAGAAAAGCTCTTTATGGCGCAAAATTTATGATTTATGCGATTGCTTGCATTGCCATTTTATCATTTATTGTCTGGGTCCATCACATGTTTACAACCGGCGTGATGGCCTGGGTGAAGATTTTCTTTATGATTACAACAATTGTGGTTGCAGTTCCAACAGGCATTAAGATATTTAACTGGGTTGGTACCCTTTGGAAAGGCGCGATCAGTTTTGAGCCACCCATGCTATTTGCACTGAGCTTTATTGTGTTATTTACCATCGGTGGATTTACTGGGTTAATGCTGGGTGTGGTCGTTGCTGATTATCAGTATCAAGACACATATTTTGTTGTTGCCCATTTTCATCATACGATTGTATCTGGGGTTTATTTTGCAATTCTTACTGGGGTGTATTATTGGCTGCCTAAATGGAGTGGGCGTTACTATTCGTTCAAATTGGCCAATTGGCATTTTTGGCTGTCAACTATTTCTGTGAACTTGACTTTCTTTCCTATGTATTTCCTTGGTCTAACCGGCATGCCTCGTCGGATCCCAGACTATAACATACAGTTTACTGATTTGAATATGTTGGCCACTGTGGGGGCAATGATTTTTGGTATCTCACAGCTGATTTTTTTATGGATTATTATTGAGAATGTATTCTTAAAGAGGGGCAAGCCAGCAACTGCCGCTGTATGGGAAGCCACCAAGGGTCTTGAGTGGACCGTTCCATCTCCTGCTCCGCATCACACATTTATGACAGAGCCGTCGCCGATTAAGGAGTAGCATGTGGTTAGCTTATCTTTAAGGTCGCAATTATTGATCGGGTTAGGGCAGATAATATTTGTCCTGGCTCATTTTTTTGGCTTGTCATTCGCATGGACATTGGTATTGGCCATATGGTGGGCTGCTCTTATTGTGATTTTGTACCAAGCCATGTATTTGGCTAAGCGCTCCGTCATTTGGATTGGTCTTGCAGTGACCATGATTCCTGTTTCTACTACTATTTTAGGCAATGCAATGGTCCCGATGTACTATTTGATGGGACATTCTATGCACGGGGGTGGCGCAAGTGATGTTGCACATGGGGTTTTGATGCAAAGTGATGAAAAAGCGGTTTCTATTAAGCTATCGACCAATATTCAAAGACCACTTCATGTTGCCGCATATACAGGCGAGTCAAATTTAATCATCAGGTCAGGGGATAAAAAACAGACCGTTTTGTTTGTCACCAATCGTTCAGATACAACAGTTGATATTCGGATGAAACTTGCTATGGTTCCTGGAAACTTGGACCACTTTATTCAGGTTACCTTACCAAAAACAATGATATTGGGCCCGGGCGAAAGTCTTGATATTCCTTTTGAAGTGGTGGTAAAAAAATTACCAGCTCAACTTGAAATGGGGCTGGTTCAAATTAATTTAATGGATGCCAGTCATGTTGGAGAGCAGGGGAAACAGCAGTACTGGAAGAAAATGACAATACCAGCTGATGAAATGCAAATGAGGATGAAAAATGAGTAAGCAAGCGCATATTACACCACCATCTTATTGGCCGATTATTGGCTCATTTGGACTGTTTTTTTTGGCATTTGGCATTATTAATGTGCTGCATCAATCTGAATGGGGCTCATACAGCCTGGCATTGGGCCTTGTTATTTTGCTGTTGATGCTTTTTGGCTGGTTCAAAGAGGTAATAGCAGAGAACCGTGCCGGCCTGGGTAAGGAGCCTGAGGTTGAAGGTGCTTTTAAATGGGGTATGATCTGGTTTATTTTTTCAGAGGTGATGTTTTTTGCCACTGTATTTGCTGCCCTTTTTTATATCCGCATATTCATTATTCCATGGCTATCTGGAGCATATGCAGGACAAGAGATTACTCATTATGTGCTTTGGCCACATTTTCAGATGCAGTGGCCGCTTTTTAATACTCCAGACCCATCGATTTTTTTGGGGCCAATAAAAACCATCCCTACTTGGGAAGTGCCGGCTTTGAACACATTGATTTTACTGACCAGTGGTTTGACGATTACCGTAGCGCATTGGGGCATTATTCGTCAAGATCGAAAAATGGCGTTGACCGGTCAGGGCCTGACCATTATGCTGGGCATTATTTTTTTGTTTTTGCAGGCGCATGAATATATTGAAGCCTATCATGAGTTGGACTTAAAGTTAAACTCTGGAGTCTATGGAAATACATTTTTTATGCTAACTGGGCTTCATGGGTTTCATGTTGCGCTTGGTACTGTGATGTTAATTTGTATTTGGTGGCGCATTTATTTTAATCATTTTAGTGCACAATATCATTTTGCCTTTGAGGCTGTTGCCTGGTATTGGCACTTTGTCGATGTGGTTTGGTTGATTTTATTTGTCTTTGTTTATTGGATATAAAATTAATTTTTGCCATGATTTTCATGAAACTTTAAGGTTATCTGCTCATAATATGAAGGTTTAGTATTTGAGTAGGACTATGCGAAATCCAGAGATAGAAATTTTAAAGATGAGTGACTCTGACCTTGATCGGGTTAGAGGAAGCAACACTAAGGTCGCTGAATTTGCTGGCAGGATTTATCTTAAAAACCATCCTGAGGAATTGGATGGCTGGCAGATTATTCATCATTCCTATCTTGCGATTGCCGCCTCAACAGGTAAAAGTTGGGAAGTGCTTGAGGCCGCCTGGGAAAAAGATGGCAGATCACTGGATGTTTGGACGAAACGTGACGATTTTAAGGAATGTGTTGAAGGCGGAATTGAATATCAAGGCCTTTTTTCTCCCTTGGATTATTTAATTGCAAATGGGGACGTGGCCCCTTTGCATGAATTAAAAAAATTAAATATTAACTTTTCTGCTGATACGGTTACAAGATCCAGGGATAATAGGGGTTTGATTCATTGGATGGCGATTAACGCATCAGGCATTACATTGGATTCTGGTTTAAAAGAATCATTCAATAATAAGTCTGCAGAGAGTGTTCGGGATTATTTTTTGGCATCTTTATCTCCTTTGAAATTAGCCCTTCTTAGTGGAAATCAGGACATGATTTCTTTTGTGGTTGAAAACATAGATCCATTTTTATTAGGTTTAAGCGATCTTAATCGTCCCATATCATTGTTTGCGCAGCTTGCTTTGTGCAATATTGATGCCAATTGGTTTTGGAAGCAGGTACTTAAGAAACCTGCAAGGGAAGGAATTAAAATTTCTGCCAAAGATCCGATTTATGTAGTCACTCAAATTTATCCGTTTTATTGTGCGTCCACAGATTCATCTGCGAATTTTTTAGAAACTCAGAGTAAATTGGGAAGTGATGAAGAAGGACTGATGAGACTTATCTGTCCACAAGGAAAGGATGCGTTATCTGCACAATTAAATGAATTGCAAGAACTTAAAGTTAACTCTTTGGCAAAATTGATAAATATGGATTCTCAACAACTGGATAGTCATTTGAGAGGTCTAAGAACTGGCTTAGAACGATTTGATTTAGTATCAAGATTTTGGAATGAAAGCCCCAGGTGTTTTTACCACCGGTTAGGAAAAGGTCAGGATCAAGTTGCAATTGAGCCTGGGCATGTTGCCTGTAGGGGTAAATATTTATACGAAGAGCGTGATGGGGAAGTATTTCAATTGACTTCTTTTGCGCATGAATTTAAAAATGCGCCTATAGATCAAGATATTCAGTCTGCAAAAAACATAATGGCACTTTTTGCCACCGATTTTGAGCGAGTTTTGCCAGCATATCATCATGCCTTTTTTGAATCGCAGATTTTAAGAAATGAACAAAAGCTGGCAATTAATCAAAAGGCTAAAGCTGCATGCTCTGAGTATTTTATTAAGCTGATAAATCAAGATCCTTCTTTTGAAGCAGCTTATTTTAAAACCATGGCCAAGGAGGCATTTTGCTCTAACAGCAAGCTTATGCTAAGCGAGCATCAGCAGGTTGTCAAAAGCAAGATTTTTGATTGGCTTTTATCAGGTCGCATCAAGTATCGTGTTTTTCAAGAATTGTCGATACCAGATCAGGATCTTGTTTCAGCAATTGCTAGCCATGAGGGTGATGATTGCTTTAAATTAAAACAATATTTGGTTCTTCATCGTGTTTATCAGAAGCTAAAGGATCACCCGCAGGCAATCCAAAGTTATAGAATCGATGGCCAGAAACTTGTTATCGAACCTAGCCCGGGTCAGCTGGAGTTCTCTCCACATGCTTTTTTGAATGGCTCTATTAAAGTGCTGGATGATCAGCAGAATGAATTATCTGATACCCCGCTTGTTGAAAGGGCTTTGTTACTTTTTCAGCAAGAGAGCTGCATGACATTTGCTGATCTTGCAAATCCGTATTTTCAGGGGTTGGCAACCAAGATTGGTTTACAATCAATGACCTGGGATAGTGCTATTATTCGAGGCGCAGTGTATGCTCATCTAGTTCCAGGTTTAAGTGCCAAGTTTAAGGATGGGATGTTAGATCAACAGACTTTATCAAAAATTCAAATAGATGATCAGGATATGCAATTAGCACGTGAGCGGCAACAAAGGTTTGAAAAATGTAAGAAATTCAAAGCTGCATACTCGAAAGTCTCTAATCAAGGTCCTAAAAATATTCAAGCATTAAGAGCTCAAATACAAGCTGATCTCCCAGAAAAGAACGAACGAGAAGTGGATTGGTTGATGCAATTTCTCAGAGGAGGGGCTGTAAATGATCCAAAGAGTGCATCAGAAAATATATCTAAATTTTATGATGTCAGCCCCAGCCATTTAGATGAGACTGATCAGCAGATAGAAGAAAGACTAAAGTGCGATCAATTTTTTAAAAAAAACCGCTTTAAGAGGGATGATTTTGACACAACCAGCCCTGTTCCCTTGCCAGAAGAGTTTGTGGCTGCATTTGAGCGGGATGACAGGACCGCTTTGTATCAATTGGGCGTTCAATTTATGCAGGAATGTCAAACCAAGTGTGTTACTTGGAATTTAAGATCATTTCAAGAATTTGTGGCATCTCTTTCCCCTGAGCATTTAGCGGATTTGACATTAAAAATTAATGTGGATCATCCTTGGGCTGAATTGTATCGAAAATTGACAATCACTTGGCCTAAAAATCAGCAGTTGGCAAGTGCCCTCTTGTTAAATAATCACTTGATTTTTCATCAAGATCAGGTGGATATGATGAAGGGAGTAAATCCTGATAAAGAAGTGCTTCAATGCCTTAAAGTGGATGAAGTTTATCATACCTCCTGGGTGAATGATGTGTTTGGTGTGTCCTATTTTCATGATCTGCCTTTTGGTAATTATGAGGGATTGATGGCTTATGAGCTGCTGCGTGCGCCTGGGGCTAAATCTGCAGAGGCCCCATTTAAGCAGCTTTTTGCAAAATTACCAAAGGGTGAGAAATTAAGCCTGCGGTTATGGAAGCTTCTGGCGCAAAACAACCGAGATCTGTTTTTGCAGCAGGTCGGGATGAATCAAAATGTGGAGGTGTTATTAGGGGATCAATCCATAGCATCTGAGTTTTTGCGATCACAGCCATCATCCTCTGAACAGCAGGAGCTATTGGCATTGTGCTTGAAGCACCCAAATATTCTTCAAAAGCTACCTCGGATGAATATTGATTTGGGATCACAAAAAGCGTTGATGGATCAGTGTTTGGAAAATCATTATTTTAATTCATTCAATATACTTTGGGAAAGAGGCTTTAGGGATTTTTCTGCCCAGACTGTTCAGCGCTTAGTGCAAGCCACTTCACATCGCTCTTTGGATTTTCAGGCTTATAAAAAGACGATGGGCATTTTGTTATGGAGTTACTTTAAAAAGGCACATGGAAAATCATATTTGGTATTCACATTGGCCACGGTATCTATTGGTTTAGGAATTGCATTGGCTGCATCAACCTTGGTTCCTGCGATTTTGTTTTCCGCTTTAAGTCAGGGTGTATTTGCCATGCGGATGTACAATGATGATGTGATGCATCATTTGATGTGGCCAAAGGTCAGCGATGATAAACCTAGGCAGCCGCCCCCTCCAGTTCCTGGGCCTGTTTTGCCTTTGGGCCATAGCTCAAGCTCAGATAC
>VGUW01000031.1 GCA_016874185.1 Gammaproteobacteria bacterium | reverse complement strand
TCAGTGTAAAAATTCCTATGTGACTTGCCAGCATTGTTTTCTCCATTATTTATCATTGACTTTCAGAACGGCCAAAAAGGCATTTTGAGGGATATGAACTTTGCCAATTTGTTTCATGCGTTTCTTACCTGCTTTTTGCTTTTCAAGCAATTTTTTCTTGCGGGTAATATCGCCGCCATAGCATTTGGCGGTCACATCTTTTCGCATGGCAGATACCGTTTCACGAGCAATGACATTACTGCCGATAGCTGCCTGGATGGCAACAGCAAACATTTGTTTAGGGATGAGCTCTTTTAGTTTCTTGGCCAGCACCCTTCCCAGAGGATATGCCCTGTCTTTATGAACAATAGTGGCCAGCGCGTCAACTTTGTCACCATTGATTAAAATGTCTAATTTTGAAAGAGAGGCGATCTGGAAGTGCTTGAAATGATAATCAAGAGATGCATATCCGCGACTTAAAGATTTGAGACGGTCAAAAAAGTCAAGCACAACCTCACTCAAAGGGATTTCAAAATGCAGAGCTACTTGATTGCCATGATAGCGCATATCTTTTTGAGCGCCTCTCCTTTCAATACAAAGGGTCAGAATATTTCCCAGATATTCGCTGGGGGTTAAAATATTAACATCTGCAATCGGCTCATAAAGTGATTGAATGGTGTTAATGTCGGGCATTTGGCTTGGGTTGCCGATATAACGTTCTTCACCATCTTTGGCGATGACTTTGTAGATTACGCTAGGGGCAGTGGTGATCAGATCAAGGTCATATTCTCTTTCCAGGCGCTCTTGGACAATTTCCATATGAAGTAATCCCAGAAAGCCACAGCGGAAACCATGTCCAAGGGCGTCAGAGTTCTCAGGTTCGAAAAATAAGGATGCATCATTTAATGCCAGTTTTTGCAGGGCGTCTCTAAAAGCTTCATAATCATCAGCAGCTTGCGGGAAAAGGCCGGCATAAACTTGTGGTTTGCTTTTTTTAAAGCCTGGCAGTGCCGATTTTGCTGGTCGCTTTGCTTGAGTAATGGTATCGCCAACAGGGGCGCCACTGACGTCTTTGATGCCTGCGACTAGAAAACCAACCTGGCCCGCAGAAAGCTGGGTTTGCTCAACTTGTTTAGGGGTGAAAATGCCAATTTGTAAAGTTTCATATTTGACACCTGTTGACCAGATTTGAACTTGATCTTTTATTCGCAATGTACCATTAACGATTCGGATTAAAGATACAACACCAAGGTAGTTATCAAACCATGAATCAATAATGAGTGCTTGCAAAGGCCCATCTGGATCCCCTTCAGGGGGTGGGATGTTTTTAATAAGGGATTCAATTAGATCGTCAATCCCAAATCCTGTTTTTCCGCTGACCGCAACACTTTCTGAGGTATCAATTCCAATAATTTCTTCGATTTCTGTTTTAATTCGCTTGGGGTCAGCTTGAGGTAAATCAATCTTATTGAGAACCGGTAAGATATGTAGATTATTTTCAAAGGCAGCATAGCAAACTGCAACAGTTTGTGCCTCAACCCCTTGCGCGCAGTCCACAACAAGTAATGCACCTTCGCATGCTGATAGTGAGCGAGAGACTTCATAAGCAAAGTCAACGTGCCCTGGGGTGTCAATAAAGTTTAATTGATAGGTTTGTTTGTCTTTGGCTTGATAGCTCAGTGTGACTGATTGGGCCTTGATGGTAATCCCACGCTCTCTTTCTAAATCCATAGCATCTAAGATACGATCTTTCATTTCTCTTGCATCAATGCCTTGGCATTTTTCAATAAGACGATCAGAAATGGTCGATTTTCCATGGTCGATGTGAGCAATAATTGAGAAATTTCGGATATTTTTCATATGGGAAATTTATCACAGTTAAGTATTGAACACAATCAGTACTGACTGGTTTCATTGGAGATAGTAATTTCCTTTATCCACTCAAGCTGGTAGGTGTCTATGGTGGTGAAATAAAGTAAATAGTCGCCTTTAAAGACGCGATTATCTACTTTAAATGAGGTGAGTTGGTGATGGCGGAAAATATAATCAGGATCGATGTTTGGAACCTTGGTATTATCAGTGACTCGAATGCAAATCAAGGTGCCCTGATTAAAATCATAGGTTCTAACATAATTTTGATTAAAAAGTCGTGCATAGATGCTTTGGAGCACTAATGATTGCGGTGAGAGTAGAATGTCGACCTGATTAGGCTCGATGATCGTTAGGTAATGTAAGCGATAAGTCAAGGACAGACTTTTTTTGCAACCAAGTTTTTTTGCGCTGATTGCAGCGATTAAATTATTTTCATCATCATCACTGAGTGCAAGAAACCAGTCAGATCGGTTGATGTTTTCTTGTAGTAAAATTTGATGATTAGAAAATTCTTCACAAATGATGGTGATGTTAGGGTGTTTTTTAGCCATGATTAGGCATTTTTCATGGGATGGTTCTATCACAGTAATGTGTGCTATGTCGCCGATGGCTTCAATTAATTGGCCAGTGGTTTCATTGGCACCGCCAATAATGATTTTTTTGATTTTAGCTGCTTCTGGAAAAATTAGGCTGAAATAATCATCATTATGGATGGAGGGAAAGATGGCGATATTTGAGTTGGCTGGATTAAAGATTTGATGCTGATTGTCCAGGGTTAGGTGTTCTTGTGAAAATGAGGCATATTCAATGGCTTTGAGCTGCCCGTTACAAAGATCATAAGCTCTTTGTGCGCCAGGAGCCATAATCAAGCATTTCAGTGATCGCGCGATGATTTTTTCTGGATTGATAAAAACATCAATCGGTAGATCATTGTTTCCGAAAAGTTCTTTTCTAACCACATAGTGAGAGCTGGATATTCGAGCAATTTTCAGAGGCACTTTAAAAATAGAGTGAGCAACTTGACAAGCAATCATGTTCAGCTCGTCGTTTGGTGTGATCGCAATAATCGCATCTGCTTCTTCTGCGTTTGCTTTTCTCAGTGAGTCTGGGTAGGAGGGATGTGCGTGGATGATTTTAATTTCATAGTCCTCACTTAACTTATTTAGATCTGTGAGCTGACTGTCAATGACAGTGATCAGGTGATTTGATTTGCTTAGTTTATCAACAAGCAATGTTGTCAATAAGTTAGCACCTAAGATAATAATCCGCATGATATCCTTTTTGTCAGATGTGTTAATTATTATACATATTGGTTTGATTTTTTGGTTTTTTACAAGCTTTTACTTTCTAAAAAACCGTGATAGGATAAAAAATGCTGATACTAAGGATGGCTATGGGCAATGAATCAGTTGATCTTAAAAAGCGTGCTTTTTTAACTCGGACCTCTCAGGCGCTTGGGGCTATCGCTGTATGTGGGGCTGCTATTCCCCTGGTCCAATATTTGAAGCCAGGTCGAGAGGCAGCAATGTCGTCTTTGCCGGTTGAGTTTGATTTAAGTGGCTTAAAGCCAGGTGATCAACGCACGGTACTTTGGCGGGGGAAGCCAATTTGGGTTATCAGACGCACAATGGAACAAGTGACGGCTTTAAATAAAATTAATCCAAATTTAAGTGATCCTAATTCTCAGATTGAACAACAACCTGAATATGCTAAGAATCCTTACCGATCATTGCGGCCAGATATTTTGGTGCTGGTGGGGCTCTGTACGCATTTGGGGTGTGCCCCGACGTTTCGGCCGGAGCCAAAAGCGATTGATGAAGATTGGGACGGTGGTTTTTTTTGTAGCTGCCATGGCTCTAAATTTGATTTAGCTGGGCGTGTTTATAAAGGGGTGCCAGCACCCACAAATTTAGAAGTGCCGCCATATTATTTTAAAAATGACCAATTGCTGGTTATTGGTGCACATGAAGCATAGGAGGGCTTATGTCATTTAATCAATGGATCAACAGTCGATTACCAATTAGTGATTTTTTTGATCAGCATCTAAGACAGTATTATGCTCCTAAAAATTTGAATTTCTGGTATTTTTTCGGATCTTTGGCAATACTATGCCTGTCAATTCAGATAATCTCTGGCATTTGGTTGCTGATGTATTATGAGCCTACGGCAAAGACAGCGTTTGATTCTATCGAATTTATGATGCGAGAAGTGCCTTATGGCTGGCTTTTGCGGTATGTGCATGCAGTGGGTGCTTCTTCTTTTTTTGTGATTCTTTATTTTCACCTTTATCGTGCATTGATGTACGGTTCTTATCAAAGACCACGAGAGCTATTATGGTTAAGTGGTGTATTGCTTTTGATTTTGGCAATGGCAGAGGCCTATACAGGTTATGTTTTGCCATGGGGCCAGATGTCTTATTGGGCAGCAAAAGTGATCATGAATATTTTTGGAGCCATACCATTTATTGGGGAGCCAATTATGCATTTAATTCAAGGTGACTATGTCGTATCGGAAGTGACTTTACAGCGATTTTTTGCATTTCATGTTGTGGCATTCCCGATGATTCTTTTGGCCATGGTTTTTTTGCATTTAGTTGCATTACACACGGTGGGCTCAAACAATCCAGATGGCATTGAGATAAAGGACAACAAAGGTGCAGATGGAATTCCTAAAGATGGTGTGCCTTTTCATCCTTATTTTACGATTAAAGATTTGGTGGCTGCTGCGGCTTTTTTAATCATTTTTTTTACCATTGTTTTTTATAACCCCACCATGGACGGGTTATTTTTAGAGAAAGAAAATTTTATTCCAGCAAATCCGTTGGTAACTCCTCCTGAAATCAAGCCCTCTTGGTATTTAGCACCATATTATGCGATTTTAAGAGCAGTACCCAATCAGTTGCTGGGGGCATTGGCGATGATCAGCGGCTAGATCGTTCGCCCGTTAGATCAATGAGGTATAAAGGGGTAAGATCAAGAGTTAGCTTGGCCTTATTGGTGATATCATTTTTATCATTGATGGCCCTTGGGTTGCTGCCTCCAAGTCCTGTTTACATTATTTTGGCACGTATTTCAGCAGTAATATTTTTTGGTTATTTTATTTCTTTGCCATACATATCGCGTAATGATAGACATAGCTCCCCACCTGATCGGGTAAGGATGTGAGATGAAAGGTCTGATTTTAACTGTTATTTTGGGTGGGACAGTCACCTATGTTAATGCAATTGAACAATCCTTTGTAAAACCTGATAAGGCCCCGATTGATATAAAAGATCGGGCCACTGTTTTAAGAGGGGCGGTTCACTTTAAAGCCCAGTGCTTAACTTGCCATAGCATGAAATACATGCGTTTTGATGAGATTAGTCAGGAGGCAGGTATTGTGCCAAAACTAATGCCAGTTTGGGATGAATTTGCCTGGGGAGGTAATCCTCCTCCTGATTTATCACTTGTGGTAAAACGCCGATCTGCTGATTGGGTTTATACGTTCTTGCGATCATTTTATTTGGATGCGGGGCATTCAACAGGATTTAATAATTTGGTGTGGCATAATACAAAAATGCCCAACCCATTTGTGGGTATTCAAGGGCAGCAGGTTTTAATGGTGCCCTTATCAGATCTTCAGCATATTCGTGGAGAAAAGCGCTGGTCAGAGTTATTAGAGCTTGAAACACAAGGGGCTATGACTGGAGAGCAGTTTGATGATTATGTAAATGACATGGTGAATTATTTGGCTTATGCCAGTGATCCTTCATCACTGGAGCGTGAAAAGATTGGCTCATGGGTAATTGGTTACATGGTTGTGTTATTTATAGTTTTACTGGCCTTGAGCCTAAGTTATTGGGATGATATTAAACGCAAGCACTATCAATCATCTGATAAGTAAGTTCAGGTACTTTTTGGAAGGACATGTGATGCATAACAATCTTTGCTTGATTCAGCTTTTTTTGTAGCAGTAGGCTCATGTGGATGGTTTTGAAATTTTTGGCCTTAAATTGTGCCTGGATATTAAAGTAAATCAACGTTAATTCTTCTGATAGCTGACTTTCATTGATTTTTAAAGTCGTTATTTGCGTTGGTGAATTTTGTTTAAATAGGTTCTGATAAAATTTAATAATTTGATCAGTGCCTTGATGTGGCGCATTGACTTCAGAGCAAACCAGTTGAGCATTCGAACTATATAGTTTACTCAAAGCGCTCCAGTTATTGTTAATCCAACATTCTTTCAGTTGGGTTAATACGATATGGATTTCATTAAAATGGGTCATGATAAGATTTCCTCGTTAATTAGCAGCGCGCTAATTTGGGCAATCGTATTTGCATTGAGCTGTCCATACTCATAGAGCAGGGATACGTGATTTTTTAAAAGGTCTGTTTCAGCAATAATAAGGGCTGTGCGTTGTTTGGATACATCTGTAATGCTATCGCTAAAAGTCACTTCTGTGATTTTGCCTTCTTTAAGGTCTGCTAGGCTGGCCTGAAAACGATCCAAGGCACTAAGATAACTTGATTTTGCAGCTAAAATCTGTTTTGAAAGCAGGTTGCTTTTTTGCTTTAATGATTTAATTCTGAATGTATTTTCACGTTGTTTTTTAAGAGCATTTAATTTTGCAATCCGATGTGCCTGCCCTGAAGACATTCCATTAAGAGTCGGAGATAGATTTAAACTAAAGGAATAGCTGGGTTTTACTTTATTGGGTTCATTGCTTGATTTGGACAAAGCGAGTGTAAAATCGGGAATAACTGCTTTAAGGTACGTGGCCATTTCCGTGGCATCAGCCGCATTAACTTTGCTGATACTTGATTTGATATAATCAGGCAGGTCCTTGTTTTTTTTACTGGTGAGTTTAATTGGCCTCTTGTTTGAAAATACTGATATTTTATCAAGATGCAGGCCTGTTTCAACTGCGATTTCTTTTTGTGCATCTGCAATTTTTGCATCTAAAGTAAGTAGATTAATCTGAGCTTGATTCAGTCGTGTTTGCCATAATGCCAATGTGGCCTTTGTGATTAATCCTTCCTCAAATTCTGCCTTGGCTTTTTTGAGATATTTATCATTGTTGGTGATTTCAAATTTTAAAGACTTGCGTTGCTTGGCCAGGCTAACCAATGAGAAATATCGATGAATGGTGTCGTGCAGAATGACAAGCTGATTGTTTTGAGTGTCGTATTTTTTCTCACGCAGGGTGTGATTTGCGGCCTGTAATGCGGAGAATGTTGCGGGTGAAAAATTAAGAGACATCTCAATTTTATTCTCTGAAGGTGTAATAGAGGCATTGGGCAGGGCTGCGCTGTAGGCCTTAAGGTTGTCAATTTCTGCATTTTCAAGGTTAACTTCAGTAGACTGGTATTCATAGGAATTTGACATTACTGCCTGCCAAAGCGAATTAAGATTAGCAGCTAGGATGTAGCTGCTGGTTAAAAAGTAAAATAAAACATTAAACATGAGCAGATCCTGACTCCTGATTTGTTAATTCTCTATTGAGAAAATATAGAGCACTGTAGTTAATGAGCCAGGTTATTATCCAAAATGAGATGGTAAATGCTGCTTCCTGGTAAGTTAGAATCGTTAGAATGATTGCATTAAGATATAACCAAGCAATAAATAGTCGATTTTGAAAGCTCAGCTTGCCATTGTTGAGATGAAACCAAATTTCTTTATAAGTGATGGGCATGCAAATAAAGCTCAAAATGGGAAGATGGGCGATTAATGTTGCAATACTTGGGTAAAAGAGTGGATTGGCTGTTTTATGATACATGTCTTTATAAGCATGATAGAACCAAATTAAGTATGCCATGAAACCAATCGTGACGCAGGGGGGTATTATCCAAATGCTAAGCTCAAATTCAAAAAAAACCAGGGGAAAAAATGCGTTAATAACCATTAAGAATAGGCCGATAGGGAGCAGGGCTGACAAATGCTGATATCGCTTGAATTTAACCTGATCCATAATATTAACTCCTTGCCTGACGATAGTATATCGATCATATCAATAAGCGGTCAAGGTCCTGGGTTTTATTTTGTAAAGTCTATCTCCTATGATATGATGAGTTTGGAAAGCAAAATATAGTAGGTTTTAGCACAAACGATGACAAATTACTCGGCACAATCAATTGAAGTACTGGACGGTCTGGATCCGGTAAGAAAACGTCCAGGGATGTATACAGACCCTTGTAATCCAAATCATATTGCTGGTGAGGTGATTGATAATTCTGTTGATGAGGCTTTGGCTGGATTTGCTTCAAAAATGGATATATGTGTTTATGAGGACGGCTCTTTTTCGGTTCAAGATGATGGTCGAGGAATGCCCATTGATGATCATCCTGATTATGGGATCTCTGGAGTTGAGTTAATTCTGACAAAGTTACACAGCGGCGCTAAATTCAATCGTGACAATTATGCTTTTTCTGGCGGGCTGCATGGTGTGGGAGTGTCAGTCGTGAATGCTTTATCCAGTCGTGTTCAAGTGATTGTACAGCGGCAGGGCATTTGTGTTGAATTCAATTTCCATGAGGGCGCTTGTGTTTCTAAAGCTGAGCTTAAACCTAATTTCTTGAAGCAAAGGGGAACATTTCTGCGTTTCTGGCCGGATGCTAGGTATTTTGATGAGGTGCATTTTGATACCTCTCAGATTATTCAGAACTTACATGCCAAAGCGATGTTGTGTCCTGGTCTTGCAGTTAATTTTAAAGATGAGATTCGAAAGATTGAGAAAACCTGGTGTTATCAATCTGGCATGAACGATTTTTTGTTAAATCAAGTTAAAGATCGTCAATTGATAGTTGATGAGGTGATTGGATCACATTTTGAGGGAGAGGGTGCTTTTGCTCAATGGGCATTAATATGGGGTGAGCATGGTGAGCTTCCTCAAAGTAGTTATGTGAATTTGATTCCAACGCCTCAGGGAGGGACTCATGTTAATGGTCTTCGTGTTGGTCTTTATGATGCGATTAGAGAGTTTGTGGAGCTTCGTGATTTAATGCCTAAGGGATTGCGCCTTAAGGCTGATGATGTGTGTTTAAACCTGGGATTTATTTTATCATTAAAATTACAAGAAGCACATTTTGTAGGTCAAACAAAACAAAAATTGATTACAGCACAAGCACAACAATGGGTGCAGGCCTGTGTAAAAAGCCATATGGTACTTTGGTTGAATAAAAATGTTGAGTCAGCTGGATTGTTGGTTGAGTCTATAATTGAGAATGCACGTTTAAGAATGCGAAAATCAAAGCTGATTGAACGTAAACGAGTGGTTTCTGGTCCCCAGTTACCAGGTAAGCTGATTGATTGTAGCAGTAAGAATCTTGATGAGACTGAAATATTTTTGGTAGAGGGTGATTCAGCTAAGGGAACGGTTCGTCAGGCGCGTGACCGAATCAATCAGGCAATATTACCCTTGCGGGGGAAAATTTTAAATACTTGGGAAGTAGATTCGGTAGAAATTTTGAATTCTCAGGAAATCAATGATATTTCTGTGGCGATTGGTTTGGTGCCAGGAGTTGATTCCCTTCAAGGTCTTCGGTATGGGAAAATTTGTATTTTGGCAGATGCGGATTCAGACGGTTTACATATTGCAACTTTACTGTGCGCTTTATTTCTAAAGCATTTTCCTCGACTGGTTCGCGAAGGACATTTATATGTTGCAATGCCGCCACTTTATCGAATTGATATTAATAAGCAGGTTTTTTACGTGTCATCAGACGCTGAGCGAGATCGGGTATTAAATGAATATGCCGGCAAAAAAGCGAATGTTATGAGGTTCAAGGGGCTGGGAGAGATGAGTCCGGAACAGCTTCGTGAAACAACCATTAAGCCTGGCGGGCGAAAGTTAGTACAGATTTCTATGCCGGATGAGCAGCTAGCAGTTGGGGTTTTGGATCGGTTGTTAGCAAAGAAAAATGTCAGTGAGCGTCGCAGCTGGATTGAAAATAATGCCGATTTGGTTGGGCAATCATAAATGCTTTGATTATTCATTTTGTTCTTAGTACAATGGGGCCTGAATAACACGTAAGGGTGTGTATGCAAGCTGATAGCCAAAAAGATCTTCACCAAATTTCGAATATGGGGCGTTTGCGGAAAGCACTTTTCCCAATCATGAATTGGGAGTTGCCTAAGTTCTTACCAATGGCGGCGATTATTTTCTTAACAATTTATAATTTCACCATGCTTCGAACCATCAAGGATGCTTTTGTTGTCCCAAATACAAGTGGTGAAACGCTGGCTTATATCAAGGCAGGATTGGTATTGCCAATGTCAATTTTAGGCAGCTTGCTGTATATCAAAATTAGAGGCTCAAGTACTTTTGAACGTACTTACTATTTTGTAGTGATCTTCTTTTTGGCGTTTTTCATGATTTTCTGGCAGATTTTATACCCAAACATGAACAATTTGCATCTGACTCAGGAAGTTATAAATTCAATGCAAGATTCTTATCCTGTGTTTCGTTTTGTGATTCCAATTATTGGCAAATGGGTGTATGCATTTTATTATGCGTTTGCTGAGCTGTGGGGGTCATTTTGTTTATCGGTGCTTTTTTGGCAATTTGCAAATGATAACTGTGGCCCACATGAGGCAAGACGTTTTTACCCACTTTTTGTACTTTGTGGGAATATTGCGAATTTTTCATTGTCTTTCTTTACAGAGCATTTATCAAAACTTTCTACTGATCGATTGGTCTCCGAGGCTTCTCAAATGACATTGGTGACAGGCATCATGATGCTTTTTATATTTCGATGGCTTAATCGCTCAGTGCTAACAAAAGAGCAATTTCGAGCTGATGTGATTGTTCGTAAGAAAAAAGTTAAAATGGGTTTTAAAGACAGCATGAAACATCTTTTAAGGTCAGAATATGTGATGTATATTGCTATTTTGCTTTTATCGTATGGGATCATTACAAATCTTGTTGAGCAAACTTGGAAGGCTGAAGTTAGAACCATTTATGCCACTGAGCAGCTGTGGCTTGGATTCATGGCTAATTATCAGCGAGCGCTTGCGATTGCATCCATTATTTTTGTGTATATCAGCAAAGGGATCATTAGCCGCTATGGTTGGAGAGCCTGTGCATTAATTACCCCAATTTGCTTGGGCATTACTGGTGTGGTCTTTTTTTCATATATCTTGTTTGATCAAAGTTTAAGTGCCTTTATTGCTGCGGTATTTATGGACCCTGTCTTATTTGCATCTTGGTTTGGTGGCATTGGTGTTCTTTTGTCTAAAAGTGCAAAATATTCATTTTTTGATCCTACTAAAGAAATGTCATTTATTCCGCTTGAGGATGATTTGAGGGTGAGTGGTAAAGCAGCTGCGGACGGAGTAGGTGCGCGTTTAGGGAAGTCAGCAGGTGGGTTAATTCAAATTGGGTTATTCACCATTTTTCCAGCCAGTACACAACATTCTATTGCTCCATTTTTAGGGATCATTGTCATTGTTTTGACCATGGTTTGGCTGTTTTCCGTTTTCCGTTTGAATGTTCTTTATCAACAGAAAACTCAAGAGGCAATGGCCGATAGTGTTCGCTAAAATTGGTAGACCCAGCATTCACAGGTCTTGCTGGTTTTAAGTTGATGGTGTGCTTTAGGAAATGTGGTTTTGGATTTTTGTGGCTGTTTCAGGATTAGCCTAAGACCATGGGTCTTGCAATAGTTGTATAAGAATTCAAATGTTTTGGCTGTGGTTTCAGGGCTCACCACTGAGTAATGCTGTAGAACTTGAGTATATTTTTGTGATAATGTGATTTTCTTTTCAAACATAGGATCAAAATAAATAATATCAGGCATGATTGTTTTTCCAATCAAATGTTCACATTGACCCAGATGAAGGTACCATTTGCTCTGCCTCCTAAGGCATCTTTCATACCCCTCATGCATTAAGGTGAATAAAACAGGATGTAGCTCGATAGAGTCGACATGAAAGCCAAGTTCTGTGATGAGGTAACTATCCCGGCCAAGCCCAGCACTTGCATCACATATTTTTAGTTCTTTGCTTGTGTTTTTGAATAATTTAAAAAAAGGGTTTTGTTCAATGGATGAGAATGACAGTGAGCGATAGTCGACATAAAATTGCCAATTGGGGGTTTGGATTAAATGGCGTTTATCATAGCCAAGAGCCCAGCTTGTGTCATTGTTCTTTTGATAATCACTGATGTCTGGTTTCATTAGTAAATAACCAGCTTCATCGGCAGATGGTAATCTAAAATCATCATTATAAATAATAAAAACAAATATAAAATTGAGTGGTAAAAAACACGCTTGCCATTTTTTGCACAGGGGTCAAGCTGAAGCAGTACAACATCAGTAAAGAAAAAGATGTTAAGAATATTGGCGGTTATCAGATAAATGGCTCCACTCATCCCGATCACAAAAGGAAGCTGTGTGCTGATGATCAGTAAAATACTGTAAAGGGTAATATGAGTTGCTGTATAGCTGATGCCATGTGTTACAGGAAGCATCGGGTAGTGAATTTTTTCATAGTCATTGATTCGGTTGATTGCAAGTGCCCAAAAGTGGGGAGGGGTCCAGGTAAATATAATTAAAACCAGGATTAAAGGCTCAGCAGAAATTTGACCTGTTACACTGGTCCATCCTAATAAAGGAGGCAGTGCGCCAGATAGGCCTCCAATAACAATATTTTGTGATGTTGCAGGTTTAAGCCATCGGGTATAAACCACGCCATATCCAAGCATTGTTAAAATTGATAATAGGGTGGTTTGAGTGTTATTAAAAAAATGAAGTACAATTGACCCAATAAGTAGGCACAGTGTAGCAAAAATGATCACCTGTTTTGAGGAGAGCTCTCCTGTGGCTAAAGGACGTTTTTGAGTCCGGGCCATTTTTTGGTCCACCTCAATTTCTGCCAAATGGTTCATGGCACTGCCGCTTGCTGCAATTAGCATAATACCAATTAAGGCGGTTATGGTTTGCATTTCTGACCATCCAGCTGGCTTTGGGGCCAGTAAAACCCCCATCCATGCAGTGATTAGCATCAGTAGGATGACTTTAAATTTACTGATTTTTAGATAGGGCTGAATCAGCTTTTGCATAATGAATGTCATAAAGTAGGGCGGTGATTGATAAAAGAAATAAGCAACCGATTGCGTTATGTAAGGTTGCGATGAGGATGGGTAATTGCAAAATAACATTGGCAATTCCAAAAAGAATCTGAAAAATTAGCAGAATAACAATGCGGATAGCATGTGGGCTGTAATCGATTGAATTTTTTGAGAATAATTGCCAGCTCAGTGTTGCAGTGATGCCAGCAATAATCAGCGCTCCAATTCTATGGGAGACATGGATGGCTGTTCTTGCTTCAGTGCTTAAGACACCTCCCTCATAATTTGCAAGTGAAGGGATGCTAGAAAAAGCCTCGCTGAAGCTCATTTTTGGCCATAAGCTGCCTTTGCAAAATGGAAAATCCGGGCAACTTAGTGCTGCATATTGGCTGCTGGTCCATCCCCCTAGCGCAATTTGGGTCAGTACAAAAATAAATAAAAGCCACGATAAGAATAC
>VGUW01000030.1 GCA_016874185.1 Gammaproteobacteria bacterium | reverse complement strand
TTTTTGCTTGCTCGACTGTCAAAGCATCTACATCAACATGAGGATAACTGCGTTTGGAAATTCCAAATTTGGTTTCACCGCCATCATCATCGGGATCATCGCTATAGCCGCCTTCATGGGAAAGCACAAAGCTGACTGCATGTTCAAAACGTTCATCGATAAGATTTTTAGGTTTATTTACCATGACTGATTCTCGCCTCCAAATCATTAAGTTCTTCATGGAGGGAGATAATGCGCTCTTCCAGCCGAAAGACTTTTTCTGCAAGCTGCTGGTTTTTCTGAAACCATTCCTCCTGCATCACAACCCGTGTATCAAGCTTGGCAGCCCACCATATAGCAGTGAGTGTTTGTAAAATCATCGCAACAACAAGGCCTATGGGGATTTTGCGATCCCACTCCCATTTAGTTAGCATATTCGTTTTATTGGTCATCCGTATCTCCCTCAAAATCACGTGAAGCATCGATAGTGGTGCGATAACCGCTGCTATCTAACGTGTGCTCGGCACGTGTAATTATCCAGTCGTTCGGAATGCCGGAACGAAATCCCGATAAGTAAATTTTGGATTCCGCTACCAGATCCGCACGACCAGCTAAGGTTATATTCAAGGTTTGTGTGCCACGTGTCAGGCGCTCGAGTTTTGCTTGTGCTGCAGCCTTTGCAAGCCCGCTATTTGGATAAACGCCGCGGAGTGTATGAACAGGGTCACCATCTCCTGCTTTTTCTTCTATGGGCTCAGCTTTGTTAGGATCATGCCAATAGCAAATAACAGAGGCTTGATGATCACGCTCAGCAAAGGTGACGCGCCAGCTGGAGACTTCTTTTAAATCAATAGTGCTGCCGCCAATGATTTGCCCAGTAAAAGATTTGGCTTTACCTTCCGGCACAAAAAGCAAAAACCCACCGGCAGGTTTGCTGATGGCCCCATGAAGCTGCGCAAGCCTGGAAAGTAAATGCATATCGCTTTCTGCCGTTTGATCAATGTGCGGCAGTAAAATATCTGCAAATTGTGAGGCAATGCGTGGTTCATAGCCGTGTTTGGCTGCAATGGCACTGACTAAATCACCGATGGTTTTTTGATGCCATTCATCGGTTTTTTGTGATTTAAAGGAGGCTTTTAAATCGGCAGCATGGCCTTTGATTTTCATGACTTGGGGATGGCCCTCAAGGGTAACTTCATCAACAATATAAAGCCCCATGGCTACAAGCCCCGTTTCAACATAACCCAAATGCACTTGCAATTTACTGCCTGAGGAAGGCATTGCAATGAGAGAATCACGATCATCCAGACAAATTTCCACACTATCGCTGGTAATGCCTGCTTCATCAGTGATGCGAAGTGAGATCAGCCTTTGTTTGATGAGGCCTGTGATGAGATTACCTTCTGCCCAAATGTTAAAATCCGGCGTCATATCAATCCCATAATTTTATGCTTGGCTTTGCGGCGGCTTTTTTGATCTCAGGTAAAGAAATCAATAATCCTGCAGGAAGAAAGCTCCCCCATTCAGCAAGCTCAGGGTTGGCCGTTAAAACAATCTCCACAGCACCGGATTGAAAGCCATAATGCTTCCAGCAGATCCAATCCAGCATGTCATGTTCTTTGGTTCTATAAAGCGTCATAGATCTTCACCATATCGTTCTAGGCTTAATCTAAATTCAATTTTTCGGGGCACGCCGTCCGGCAAAAAGGTATTTTGCGTCTCTTCAATTTGGGTAATCACAAAACGCCCCAACACTTCACCTAAACCATTAATCAGCATCAGCGGTTCTTGTCTTTGAGCAGAATCACGCATGGCATTGATTTGTCCTAAGCCTCCCCTAAAATGCGGATAAATCACACCATCTAAATCAATGCGGTCCGAGCCTTGACCAAGGGCTTGAAGCAAAGGTTCTTGGCCAATACGTTCAAGAGAAGGCCAACGATATTCGCTGCTGCGCTTTAAACTTTGATAGGCACTGGTGTTTAATGAAAATCGGTAAGGTCCAAGGGCAAGCATCATGGCAAGGCCCCCACAGGATCATAGAGCGCACCTCGTGATTGCGCTTTAAGACGACGCATGACTTCATCAGCAACTTCTTTTGAATTTTGATTGGGTGAAGCTTGGACATTGATGTTGTAACTGTTATTTTGTGTTTTGTTTTCTATGGTTTTGGGGCTGACTGAAAGCGGTGTTTTTAAAGCATCACCGACCGGCTGCATTTCAGGAATGCTAAGTTCAGGAGCGTCTTTTTTACCCCATAACTTATCCCAAAGGCCACCAACTGCTTTAAAGGGTGTTTTGATTTTCTCCCAAAATTTACCCAGCCAATCACCAAAGGCTTCCCATACAGGTTTTATCGGCTCCCAAATGGTCATAAAGAAGCTTTTAACACTCTCCCAATTCGTAATTACCAAGGTTGCCGCAATGGCTATTCCGCCGACAATAGCCCCAATTGGATTGCTCATCATGGCAACCGTTAAAGCACGAAAGCCTGCAATGACTGCTGGAAAGACCCTGGAAGCTAAAGCCATAAATGAAGCACCAAGCGCTTGAAGAGCCCCACCAAAAGCAAGTGCCCCCATTCGTACTGCGGTCATCAGCGAAGCGCTATTAATGCCCACAAATCCAGCCTTAACAAGCGTGATAGTAATTAAAAGAGCACGCCAAGCTGTCGCAAGAGCCAAGGCACCACCTTGAATAAATGTCCAGGCATAACCAAGTGCGATAGCAGCTATTTTCCCTCCAATCAAAGCAGCTGTTACCCCCATAATCAGTTTAGTTAGAACAGGGTGCGCTTCGGCAAAGCCTGCCATTTGCGTTGTGGCATTTCGCAAAACACTTACAACCGCATTAAGAGGCGGTAAAAGCACTGAGCCTAAATTCATTCCGACTTCTGCAAGGCCATTTTTCAGGAGCTGTAAATTATTGGCTGTAGTATTGGCACGATTGGCAAATTCACGCTGCATAGAGCCTGCGAACTTGGTCTCATCGTTAATCATATTCACAGCTTTTTTGTATTCATTTAAGCTGCCAACCAGCAAGGCCACGTCATCTTGATATTCCATACCAAAGAGATCAAATAGAATACCCGAGCGTGTTTGCTTATCCATTTTCTCCATGGCTTCAAGAAATTTGATTAGAGCGCCTTGTGCATCTTGGCCGATATCCTTTTCAAGTTGTTTGGCGCTTATCCCCATTTGGCGCAAAGCCTCTTGAAATTTTTTACCCTGTTTGCCAGCGGTTTGCAGTTTACTGAGCATCGCATTGATTGCAGTTCCTGCTTTTTCAGGGGCTTTGCCAAGGCTGATAAAAGCACCAGCTAAAGCACTTGCTTGCACAGCGGTTAAGCCAAACTGACGTGCTGTACCACCAATGCGATTGAGCGCTGGCACCATATCCTTGGCTTTCGCTGCCGTGTTATCAGAGAGGTAATTGATCGCATCACCTAGCTTGGTCATCTCAGTAATGGGAATTTGATAAACGTTAGCCAATTTTGCCATGGCATCACCGGCTTCTTCTGCCGACATATCAAAAGCAGTAGCCATTTTAGCGACGGTATTGGTGAATGCCGCTAAGTCTTTAGCCGCGATACCGAGCTGTCCGCCGCTTGCAGCAATTTGGGCAAGTCCAGCAGCCGATAACGGAATTTCACGCGACATGATTTTTAGGGTTTCGCCTAATTTTTGAAGACCATCTGGGGTATCAAAAGTAACAACTTTGCGCACATCAGCCATAGCGCTTTCAAAATCAATCGCAGCTTTAATGGGAGCGGACAAAGTCGCCCCAAGTGCAACGGCATCAAGTAACTGACCTCGTAAATTGGCTCGTTGCGCCAGAACACCCTGGCGCTTTTGCATGATTCGATCGAGAGCAACATAATGACCTTTGAGTTTCTCAATCGACGAACCTAATTTTGTTTGCTGAGCAATGAGGCCTTGGATATCTTGGCCGGATTTTCGAATCTCATTATCAAGATTATGAAGAGCTTCACGTTTTTGAAGGTAGGCGGTTTTAGCCTTAAGTGCTGCTGTTTTAGAGCGTTCGAATTCTGTGATCAAGGCTTTGCTTGGATTGGCGGTGGCTGCCATCTGCACAGCAAGGGATTTAACTTGGTTTTCAGCCTCCATCCAAGCGCGCTTAGCAAGTAAGGTATCGCGCTGTAATTGCTGGAATTTGCCAACGGTTTTACCTGAAGATTCCATTTGCTTGATGGCTTGACCAAGACGTCCTAATTGGCTGATCCCAGAGGACATGGTTGCACTAAAATTGCCTTTTAATGCTGCGCCAATGACAACGGATAAGGTATGAATGGCTGTCATGTCTTTTGTAACTCCCTCGCACTATTGATCCATAAAACAAACTCCTCTATATCCATCTCTAACCATTCACTAATTCCGCCCTTTGCAAAAGCAGCCAGAGATAAAACACTGGCTCTTAAGTCTTCAGGTCGGATGGTAACAAAAAACCCTGCAATGCCTCTTGGATTTTGGCGTAATCGGCGAGATCTAACTCTTCCACAGCATCTTTTGGAATATCTGCAAGATTGGCAATGAGTGCTACTTCCTTTTCTGCATCACTATTACCACTGCGTTCAACTGCTAAGCGATCTCGGACCTTTGGACGTCTTAAAGTCAGCTCAGAAATGCTTACCCCGTCAATTTTAATTGGTTCAATAAGTTTAATTTTGTGCATATTAAATCCCTAAAGCAGTTCGAAGTGATGACATTTGATCAACACCATTGATTTTGCGCACCATATTTTCAGCATCAATTTCAATCAGTTCGCGGCGATCAATGGTTAGTTTGTAATAGCGGATGGATACGGTGCATTTAAGCGTTGCTTTATCAGCTGGTTTCCAATTACCTGGATCAAGTTCCTTAAATTGGCCACGTAAATTCACAACCACCGCTTCAGCGTCTCCGCTGCCTTGCAGTCCGCCGCGAAGAGTCAGTGAAACAGCATTACCGTCTACCAACCCAAAGAGCCTAAAAAGCTCAGGGTCGTATTCTGAAAAGGTGAGCTCTGCTTCTAATTTCTCCATGCCCATATCAATGGCAACAGGAATATCCATGCCGCCCGCACGATGTTCCTCAGTTTTAATGGAAAGCTTTGGTAGACTTATTTCATCAATGCGTCCGGCATAACCACGACCATCAACAAAAGCGTTAAAGTTTTTAAGAATTTTTGGCAACATTAGATCAGCTCCTTGATATAATCGTTAATCAAATGGGAGAGAAAGACTATCCGCTCTGCTGGATAAGGCGGTGTAAAATCAAAGTCAAAATAAACTTTGCCTTGCGCAATATTAGCTGGAGTATTGAGCTCTGGATCGGGATAACACTGTCCACCTAAAATAGCGCCAAGAGCTTTAAGGTGCGCCAAATAGCTATTTACACTTTCTACAACATCATCCAAGTAAGTTCTTGTAATATTTCGGTCCACAGCCCAAAGATGAGCACGCAGTAAACTATCATTAATTAAATCAGCGGTTCTGCGTACCGATAAAAACGCCCATTTAGGATCGCTAGAACAACTTCTGTTGCCCCAAAGACGGTAACCCTCTTGATGAATAATGGTAGTCACTTCATTTTCGTTAAGAAAATTTGCTCGGCAATTGGCATCTCCTAAAGTAAAATCAACAGGTCTTGCTGTGCCTACAATGCCGTATATTTCCTGATTAGACGGTGACCACCAAAAACCATTTTCATTATCGCTACGGGCAATAAGTCCTGCTACATAAGTGCTTGGCGGGACGACTTCCTCGTGACCCGTAAAAATCTTCACCCAAGGATCAACCACATAAACACGTGCATGACCGAAATCCTTGCGCCAGGTAATGGCATCTTGATCATTGGTATTCGGTCCATCGGCAATAATGACAGCACGTAATCTGTCTGCGATAACCAGCATACTACTGATGACTGGATTGGCTTGATTGTTAGGTCTTTGATGGGTAAAGCCAGGCGCAATCAAAATACGAGGTGCCGCGTGCACAATACTTTCAGCACTTAAAAATGCTTGGATCCCTTTGTAATCGCCAGTTTGTGCATCAACGCCACCAATGATATTGGCAATTGTTTCTGCTTCATCTGCGCCTTCTTCTACACGGACGATAATAACCATTGCGCCAATTTGATCAAAAATACCATTAATCGCCATGGGCAATGTGCCTGTAGTACCGAGTTTGGCGGCTTCTCTGCGTGAGCCCACAATTAACACAGGTTTGTTCAATGGAAAAACTGTATTGTCAGCATCAGAAGCCGTGCCAATTAACCCAATAATTGAGGATTTTGTGGTTCGGATGGTGCGCGGTCCGCTTGATATTTCAGAAACCTCAACGCCATGTAAAAATTGTTCAGCCATAAGTTCCTCCTAAATCTGACTCAATGTTTTTTTGAGATTTTCTTCAAAGCCGTTCAGAAACAAGCTCAATTCTTCTTGAGTTGCTGCCTTCTTAATTGCATTTTGAGCCTGATCTTCAAGTGCCTCGCATTTAGCAATAGCCTTCACGCTTTTTTCGGCTTTGGAATTAATCAGCTTGGCCATATCAATCACTGAAATGGAGCGCAAGTCTGCCAGAGGTTGAATCAAAACCGTATCTGCCTCACTTGGCGTTTGATTATTGGCTGCAGCATTTAAAATACTTTCAGCAGCTTTGGCTTGAATATCATAGGATCTGGATTTTTCATGGGAGTAGCCTGCATATTTGCGGCGATAGGTATTTAGAATAAAGCGCACCGTATCTAAGGCGCCAACTTTTGAATTGCTCAGCAATTCTGCTGCAACATCACTTTCATCGCGCTCAGCAATGGTGCCGTCATCTAAAAGCTTATAGCGTTTTTCGAAAGAAAACTCAGCTGGTGCTTTATACCAACCGGTTCCTTCGGGCTTTTTTGCAAGCGTTGTGGCTTCTACTTGCACGGCGTTTTCAAATCGTAAATAAATTGGCATAAATAAACCTCATTTCCAAAGTTCATAAGAGTATTGAAAGCCTCGGCACTGCCAGGCTCTTAGCGTTCTGTCGATATCCACCTCAAGTCCGGTAGTCAAAAATCCATTTCTAAAACTAAAAATGTACCAGTGTAGAAACTGAGCGTAATAGCTATTGATACCCGTGTAATAATAAGCAGAGGTGTAAAGTAGAATAGCCACGGTTTTTCCGGCCGGAATAACGACGCTCGCTGAAGATGCGATATTTGCCGTACTGGTGGCGTTATTATAAAGATTGGTCCAGGTTAAACCGCTAATCGATGATTTATTGGCATTTGTATTGTTAGGGGTAGCAACAAAAAGTCCCATTCCTTCATAGCCTGAAGACCAATAGGTAGAACCTCCAAAGGAAACGGTTCTGGTAATATCGGCAGCGGTTGTGTTTTTAATAAAAATTACACCAAGCCCTGCGTAAGGATAAGTATATTCATTGGTTGAGACTGCATATTTAACGTACATCTCTTTGTAAATGAAATTACCGGCAGAGCCTTGTAAGAAATGAAGCTGCGGCGGCTTATAGAAACCTGCATAGTTGGTTGTTTGTGCATGAGAACCAGCAAGAAGCTGAAGCATGCTATCAGCATTGGCCACGTTGTTATACCAAACCCCCAATTGACTTGTTAAATCACCATAGCCCCAGTAATCGTTTTGACGGCTAAGTACCCCAAAAATAAATGGCAGCGCTCCCGTTTCAATCATGTTGCGGTTACGCACTTCAGTCATGATGGTGGAATTTGCAGGTACATCGTTAATCGAGGAAAAATTACTCACCAAGGTATTTAAAGCTTGGAGCTGGGTTTGACCGGTTGTATTGATGGCCGTGATGTTTGTGTCTTTTCTGGCATCAAGCAATGATAAATTCGTGGTCGTTGCTGTTTGTAAAGCCGTGAGCGATGTGGTTTTATTGGTGTTTATGGCATCAATAGACGACGTTTTAGCGCTGTCAATAGCCGATAATGCGCTGGTTTTGTTTGTATTTAAATTGGCCAAGTGTGCTGTGGCAGCATCCAGCAATTCCTGTAATTTTTCATCAGACATATTGACGATGTCATAAACCGTGCTATGGCCAGCAATGGATTCCAGAGCTTTGGCCAGGTATGCCAATTGATCAGCCGGTGCATTGATCGATAAATCTTTGAGGCGCTGATGAAGCGCATATACAGCTTCTTTAGCTATTGTCATGGTTGCTCCACAAATTCAAAAAAGTTTCAAAGGTGAAGCGGTCAAACGCCTCCTTTAATTTCTTATGTTCAGCTTCTCGTGATGAAACGTCCGCATCCACGGCAATAATTGTTTCGCGAATGCGAACCACATCTTGGGATGCGATGTTATTTGGATGGGGCAGCTTATAGCCCCTTTGGCTCAGATCATTTGGCATATCATGTAATCACAACACGTAAAGAGCGTACTTTAGGGCGATACAAAATATTGCCGCTCAAGACCAACTTCACTCTGGTTTCAGTGGCGCTGAAACTTGAAATAATATGGGTACGTTCCACCCAGCTATCACCCACAGCTTTGCCATTTGTTAAATCCACCAATTGCCATGTGCCGTCTGCTTTTTGGATATAGACCTTAACATCAGCAGTGCCGGTCATCAGCGCTTCATAGGTGATGCTTACTTTACTATTGCTGCCTGCTGTAATAGCTCTTGTGACGTAATCTGCCGTTTCAGACATGTTGCCTAGAACGATCTGAATCCCAGGATAAAGCACAGGACTCCTAAGCGCAGACCCCTTAAGCAAAGCTTTAACGCTCAAAGGGCCGGTGACGCGAGCCCGCAAGGCAATCGGTAAATCATCAGATAATTTATGTTCCGTGCCGTCTTGCTCTGTTAGCGTAAATTGCACATCGGTATCGGAAGCAACACGCTCTACATTTGCAAGAGTAATTAAATCTGAAACACTGGTGGCTGTCACCGATCCCAAATCCACCGTTCTTGTATTTTCTGTAAAACGCGCACCAAGTAACCTAAAAGTGAGATCACGATTTTGATGGGGCGTCCAGGTGCTAGCATTACTTGATGAAAGAAGTACGCCAACTTGATAAGGCTGGCTTGTCACCCATCTGGCATGGGTTGCATCGTATTTGCCAAGCTCTGCAACACGCACTGCCGCATCAGCATCATCAGTTAACAAAACAATTGCATATTCATGTCCAGCCTCAAGCCACACAGGTTGCCAAGTCATTCGAGTAGCAGTGCCATTGATGTTGATTGAAGATGGCATGATATCCCCTTCAGCTAAAACCGTTTGTGTTGGCATACCAAGACTGGTATCACGAATTTGCGCGACCACACGCTTAGTACCGCGATTGCTAAACCACAAATCAACGCCAGCAATATGGCGACTTTCACTTAAGGTAAAGGTTTGGGCTAATGGATCAAAACGCGTAAGGACAACCGTGGTTTCATTGCGCCTGATATCGGTAATGACCGTAACACGCCTGCGCTCTTCAGTTGTAATAATGCCGCGTCCGGTATAAGTGGCTTCACCATAACTTCCTTGATTACCAATGAATTGGACCAGTTTAGTGCCCGCAGGCACATTGGCTGGAACGGTAAATTTGCCTTTGATTTTTCCGCTATTATCTGCAACAAGTGGCATAATTCCTCCTATAAACTAACCGGTTCAACGTTAATACCATCAAAAACCAATCGAAGTTGTTCGCCGGGCGCAAATCCATCTAACTCAAAAGTTTGGGTTGCTTGGCGCATAAAAGCGGCTTCACGACTTGTACTTGAGAGCAATTCAGTGATTTGACTTATTTGAGTGCCGATGGAAACATTTTGTGTTGTGCTGGACGACACCATTGATAAAACGCCGCCACCAACGACAACTTGACGGGTAATCGGGCTTGAAAGCACGCTAAACCGTTGCGTAATGGGGCTTGACCATGTGGTTTGTACTTCAGTCCAACGATCCACATTGAGATTAATGGCAACTTTCGCTGGAATGGGCGCAAATGCCTGATAAGGGTTGATTTGCATATCCACTGTTTGCAAAAGCTGCTCTAAAACTGGTTCTAAAATATAAGGCAAAAGCCAAGGTGTGGTGCCTTTGCCGCTATCTGAAATAGAAGCATTAATCGGCAAAGTTAGTTCCCGATCAACAATGGCAGCTGTTTGGTTAATGCCTTGATCGCGCATATCGTCATCAAAGAATGGATCAACAAAAACACCTTTTTTAGCAGCAGGTTCACGGCTATTGGCATCATTACGCAGGCGCTCTTGAGCAATCAAATCATAAAGATCATTAATGCTTGATCGCATAGCTTCAATATCACTCATGGGGATAGCATGAATTGCATTATTAAAAACATTTGGTTTAATAGCGCTGCGCCAATTTTGATAAACGTACGCTAAAGCGAGTTGTCCGCTTGGCGCTTTGGGAACAGATGGCCTCCATGGATGAGCAAGTCCTTTAATACGTCTGACGACACCTGTTGCATCGATGGTGATTAAATCATAGCGCGGCATCATCCAGCTATAATCCACAAGCACCAATGTACCGTCAACAGCACCGGAGATTTTAAAGCCATCTTCTGTTACATTTTGCGGGGTAATTTTACTGCGGCAACGATAGGTAATCTGATACGAACTACCGGGAGCCGGTTCTGCTCCAGGCAAAGACCAATCCACATCACCGGATTTTAATTTATAATCTGTACCGCTGACATAAGTGGTCGTTCCTTGTTTGATTTGAATGATCTCAAGTACAGCGGTATCGGGAATTGGGTCCATAGCTCCTGCATAAGAACCGTGAGTCATCGTAATGGTTTTTTGAACCGTCACATCAACGTTTAGTATTTGGTTAGCAGGTGATTCATTGAGGACGAGATCCATCAAGCCTCCGGCAGCTGGCTGAAAGGTATAGGGGTCAGAATCGATTTCTTGAATATCAGGATCAATGGCAAAACGAACACGAAGACTATGAGCAAGTTCAATTTCAAAACCATCCACATGAGCTTTGCCTTCATTGATAACAAAAACTTGTTCATTGTTATCTTTGTCGAGGTACCTCACGTCCATGCCTGTTACTACATAAGAGCCGTTAGATTCACGGTCATATCTGGCTAAAGCGCTATTGACTGCATCAAACTGAGGCGGCGGAGCATGCTGTATGAGTACGCCGTTTTCTACGCCATAAATGGGATAAAACTCACCTTCATGGGCAGGAGGGGCTATTCCATCCACTTGAAAATCCCAGGAAATTTCTGCTTTTAAACGCGCGGCACCGGGTTCTTGATAGTTGCGCGTACCAATAGCCGGATCACGAAGACCAGGGTCTTCAAGTTCGGTCATGGTGCTCTCCACATACCACACACCGATTCTAACTGTGGCATTGGTGGGAATGGTAAAATTTACAAAACCTATTTCACGCACAGCACCGCGTAAATAAATAAACCCAGATTCCAAGGTTGTATTTCCGGTATCGGGCTCAACAACACAGGTGCCGCCACGGATCACATCACCATCTCTAAAAATCGCATCACCAATGCCTTTCAGGTTATGCAGCGCATAATCTTGCATTTCATTGAGTTCAGCTGATTGCAGGCCACGACCTGCTAAAAAGAGGGTGCGATCGTATTTTTTAGCCGGATCATAGCGGTTGTAATAACTGTTAAGTGTCATAACATGGCCTCATTTGTCTTAAAATATGTATTCATTTGTCCCCATCAAAACGTCACCACAAATGAAAAAGTTTCTCGCGTTGCAGCTGTTCTAATCAAAGGTACGGTGCGTTCCAGAACCAGCAAAATGCCGCTTTCATCAACGTCGGTCGGTGCAAAATAACGCTGCCCGGCAGGTAAATCAGGTTTTGTAAGGGTGCCAACCATCACACCAAGCTCACGGATGATTTGGTTGCTGGCATTATCAAAATCAAAGGTAAAACGTAGAAAGAGGTTATTCGTAGGCGTGCTGGAAGCTTTAAACCTGCCTGTTGGGGTAACCAAATCTCCGTCTTCATCACCCACACAAAACAAAACTTCGTCAGAGGTTCTGCGGCCAACTTCATTTAAAAGGGTATTTGCGGTCATTGGCTCTGGCGGCGTTGCGTAAATGTATGAAATCGAAACGGTAGCATCATTCTCTAAATTACCGTTTGGAAGACGAGTGATTACACCCATCACGCTATCAACGCTATAATCTATGCCGGCAATAAAGGTTGTATCATCTTTGGTAATAGACACATCTTTCACCGGCTTATGATCTAGCCCAATTTGATTGCTTGCAAAAGTTTTAGTGACCGTATGAGCGCTTTCCCAAGTGGGGTCACCCGTTCCCCAAGCAAGATGGATCGGTTGTTGTTTGATACTTGCAGCAATAGCTGCTCTGCCGGATTTGGTTAAAATGGCCATATGAATACCCTCGGATAGCGCCTTATAAAGTCTCAGTTAAGACTTATATTCACGATTGGCTCTGTATTCGTCCAAGGGCGGTTTAAGTGACGATGCTCATGCCATAGCAAGCATCCTTCATAAAAAGAGGGTTCAAAATGGTCACGTTTTTGATAAGGCAAAAGCTCCAATTTTCCTAGCGAATCTGTCGACAAATAAGGCCATAAGAGCGTTTCAGCTAACCAGTCAGAATGTTCTTTTGCAAAATAAGGCTTAACGTCTGGCACGATCTCAGCGTCGAGATTCTCCATGTAGTTTGACGCAAAACGCTCCAAAACTTCTTCAAAGCTTATTTGCCAAATATGTTCAGATAAAGCATCTGTGCTTAAAACGAATGTGGCACCTCTCTCATGCTCAAGACGCACGGGAAAGCAGGAGTTAATATCACCAAGCCGCCAGCTATCGGATAACACGATAAGGGCTTTGGCAAAATGGAGAGGAGGTTCAAAGCCTGCTGTAGATGGTGAGAGTGGATCAGGGTTTTGCCAAATATGCGCGCGTTCATAAATGCCATTGTAATTACGGTTATGAGTCTCCGTCTCACCGATAAAAGCCACATCTAGTCGGTAAAGATCATCACTTAACGTGCTGTTATGATGCCTACGTGCGCTTGCAAATTTTAGCAGCACTTCTTCTGATTTAGCTTCAAATGGATTAAATCGACCAAAAGATAATACTGGGCCATCAGGTGTTAATCGCACGCCAGAATAATCGGATAACAGACTGCCCCAATCGCTCTGATCGAGCATAAATCGCCTGATATCATAGCGGTCGTTATACATTCGCATCAAGCGCGATCTGGCTGGCGCTGAAAGCCTTGCAAGCGCTACTACATTATCAACAAAGAAATCATTAGGAACATCATGAATCCCTACCTGAAATTCTGCAAAGTGTTTGCCCGGCGGCTCTTCTTCGATATAAATATTTTCGATATTGACCCATTTTAAGGCCATGCGAAGGGATGCCGGAGTGCCCCGAATTCGC
>VGUW01000029.1 GCA_016874185.1 Gammaproteobacteria bacterium | reverse complement strand
AAACTTTCTATTATAACACGCATCACTCACCAAATTGCCAAAGATGCCAATGTGCTATTTGCAAAACAGTCTGCAGATTTACCAGGTATTTATCTTGAGTTTGTTTCGGCCAACCCAACAGGACCACTGCATGTTGGACATGGTCGCTCGGCTGTGATTGGTAAAGCCCTGGAGCGTATTCTTAAAAAGAGCCACTACCCTGTGACCAGCGCCTATTATGTCAATGACGCAGGCACACAAATTGATACCCTGACTTGCAGTGTCATCCTGCGCATGATACCAGATGCTATTTTTCATAGCACCTGCTATCAAGGTGATTATATCAAAGACATTGCTAACATCGGCCCTGGAATTGATCCCACTTCAGCCAGAAATATTGCGAAAGATTCAATGAATTGGTCATCACTTGAGCCGGAAGAGGGTCAAAAACGACTAATCGCTGATATTCAAAAACACATGGGGCCTGAGCAATATCAAGCATTAAAAACACTCAGCATTCATGAAATCTTAAAATCAATCACTGCAGATCTTGCACAGCTAAATGTTAGCTACGATGAATGGTTTTTTGAGTCAACCTTACTAAAAGGTGGCCAGGTTAATCAAGCCTTAGAGCAGCTTCAGCACAACAATCACCTTTACACAAAAGATGGTGCGACATGGTTCAAGTCCTCTGAACTTGGTGATACCAAAGACAGAGTCATTGTTCGTTCCAATGGCCAGAATACCTATTTCTTAAATGACATTGCTTATCATCAATACAAATATAAAAATTATGATCAAGCCATCAATCTGATTGGCTCTGATCATCATGGTTATGGACCAAGGCTAGAGGCAGCTAAAAATGCCCTTGGCCATCAAAATAAAAAACTCACGATGAAATATATTCAATTTGCTATTTTATGGCAAAATGGTGAGAAGCTGTCTATGTCCACTCGCCAAGGTCAATACACAACACTCAAAGAGCTCTATGATGAAGTTGGTACTGGACCTACACTTTTCTTTTATGCCCTTAAAAAACCCGATCAACATTTAGACTTTGATATGGATCTGGCAAAAAAGCAGTCCAGTGACAACCCTTATTACTATGTTCAATATGCGCATGCCCGAATCAGCCAACTTTTAAATAAGGCCAACTGGCAAATCACAGAAGACTTGTCCAAACTAACACAAAGTACTGAAAGACAAATCATGAACCAATTGCTGTATTTCAATACAGCCCTTGCACGAGCTGCAAGAGATCTTGAGCCCCACCAAATCTGCTTTTATTTAATGGATCTATCTAAATTTCTACACCAATATTACAATGACACTCCCATTCTAAAGGATCCTAACCAAGAGCTGATCAATGCACGACTAACATTACTAAAAGCAACAGCTAATACACTATCAGAAGGTTTAAAATTACTTGGCATCAAAGCACTGGAGAACATGTAATTTGAAAAAAGTTTTATATACTTTACTCATACCCAGCATACTTCTAACCATGGTTTATCTTTTAGACACTGAAGCCACCGCCATAATTGACTTAAGCAATGCTCCTGTGGGCCACTACCTAGTTCTTGAGTCGCATAAACCAAACTGTGAGAAATTTATAGATCATCCACAAAAAGAACAAGAGGGCTTCTTATTGGTAGGCCCTTATGACTCTCATTTTGAAAGTTTCAAAGCATACAGCAAACTACAAAACTGCGCTAAAACCATTCATATAATCGCCAAAAACATAAGGATCTAATATGAGAAGCACGACTATTCTCTCAGTTCGCAAAGATGGCATCATGGCCATTGGCGGTGATGGCCAAGTTACATTTGGTGATGGCATCATGAAAAACAATGCAAAAAAAATCCGATTACTCCATAACAATACGGTTATTACTGGATTTGCAGGTGCCACAGCTGATGCTTTTACTCTTTTTGAGCGCTTTGAAGGCAAATTACAAGAATATCAGGGTAACTTAACCCGCAGTGCTCTAGAGCTTGCAAAAGATTGGCGTCAAGATCGTATTTTACGAAGATTGGATGCCATGATGTGTGTGGCTGACAAAACTGTCTCATTTATTATTTCAGGCAGTGGCGACATCATTGAGCCTGAAAATAACATCATGGCAATTGGCTCTGGCAGCAATTACGCTAAAGCAGCCGCGCTGGCGCTTATGAAGCACTCCCATTTAAACGCTGAGGAAATTGTCAGACAAAGTCTTTTAATTGCTGCAGATATCTGCATTTACACCAATCATAACCTCACAATTCAGACCTTAAAAGGGGAATAGTCATGTCACATTATCTTACCCCCAGCCAAATCGTTAAAGCCTTAGACGCTTACATTATCGGCCAGGAGTCTGCCAAAAAAGCGGTTGCCATTGCTCTTCGCAGTCGCTGGCGACGATTACAAATTGACAATGAATTACGTGAGGAAATTTCACCCAAAAACATCCTGATGATCGGCCCCACTGGGGTTGGGAAAACTGAAATAGCAAAACGATTAGCCGCTCAATCTGATTCGCCTTTTATCAAAGTAGAGGCAACCAAATTTACTGAAGTGGGTTATGTCGGACGTGATGTGGACTCTATTATTCGTGATTTGGTTGAAACCTCAATGCAAATGTCACGTGAAGCTGCCGAGGAGAAGATTTTCAATGCTGCAGAAAAGGCAGCTATCTCTAAAATAATCGATATTCTAAAGAAAAAAAGTGAGCTGGATAAACCAAGATCTGAATGGATGCGATTAATCAAGAGTGGTGAATTAGATCATCAAATGATTGAAATCGATATCACTCTACCGGATTTCGGCGTTGAGATTATGGCCCCTGCTGGTATGGAGGAAATGAGTCAACAATTACAAAGTATGTTCAATAAAATTAAAAATGAAAAATCAGAAATAAAAAAACTCACGATCATTGAGGCCATTCGGTTACTCACTGAAGAAGAAGCCAATAAACTCATTAATGAAGAGGAAATTCGGGCCAATGCCATCGAGAATGCAGAGCAAAAAGGCATCGTCTTTATTGATGAGATCGATAAAGTGGTTAAAACCAGCCAATCTGGCTCATATGACATATCGCGCGAGGGCGTTCAAAGAGACCTCCTGCCCCTGCTGGAAGGATCGACAGTCACCACCAAATACGGACCTATCAACACCAATCATATTTTATTCATTGCCTCAGGGGCATTTATGAACACAAGTCCCAAAGATATGATCTCAGAACTTCAAGGTCGCCTGCCAATTCGAGTGACCTTAGATCCCCTTAATGCCCATGATTTTGCCCGTATTCTAACAGAACCAACTAACTCACTGACCAGGCAGTACTGTGCTTTACTTCAGACTGAAAATATCACCCTTAAGTTTACAAAAAGTGGTATCCAGGAAATTGCGCAAATGGCTTATAACATGAATAATCATTCAGATAATATCGGTGCCAGAAGGTTACATACCGTTTTGGAGAAGCTACTAGAAGATCTATCTTTCGATATTGAGAAATTCAAGGGACAAACAATCGTCATTGACCAAAAATATGTTGTAGCCCATTTCCCAAACACCTTTAAAGAAGACAAGCCTCAAAAATGGATGCTGTAAAAGGTTGCAAACCAGATTGAACTAGGCTATATTAGGACAACATTGCGGGGTGGAGCAGTCAGGCAGCTCGTCGGGCTCATAACCCGAAGGTCGTAGGTTCAAATCCTGCCCCCGCTACCATATTAAAACCAGGGCCCCATTAGGGGTTTTTTTTATGACTGAAATGATACACCTACCGCAGGATATTTTAAAAGTTTGTGAGACCGCTTCTCAGGTATCAGACTGCATATTCTATGGTGCGAGTATCAACCTTGAGCCCAATACGATTAGCATCTTTATTGAACCTCCAGCTGGAAATACATTAAAGACCTGCGAAAAGGTCATGAATCATATTAAACTTTCCTGGCCATCAGACCATGCAAGATTGCTAAAACAGTATCATCTGGAGGTTTCTACCCCTGGCATTGAGCGGTTTTTGCTTACATCTGCTCATTTTGAAGCCGCTATCGGTCAAATGGTTCGCCTTGTTTACAGCGAAGGCACAAAAACCAAAACAGCCAAAGGTGAACTTGCTTCATACAAGGATGGAATACTCGCGCTTAAAATTAAAGCAGAGCCTCTCATGGTTGACATACAGTCAATCGTAACTTGTAACTTAATCCATGACATAAAGGTGCAACATGAAAAATCGTGAATTAATCTTAGTTATTGAATCCTTAGCCAATGAAAAAAGCATCGCGCCTGAAACAATTTTTCGCGGAATTGAAAAAGCATTATCCAGTGTCCTTGCCAAACAATTAGAGGGTGATGTTGACATCAGGACCCACATTGATCGCCAGTCAGGAGTCTTTAACACCAAGCGCATTTGGACCGTGGTGCAAGAACAAAATTTTGTTAACCCGGATGCCGAGATTGATCTTGTTACAGCACAGAAAACCTATGATAACATCAACATTGGTGATGAAATTGAAGAGGAAATCACTCAAGAAGACCTTGGACGTATTGCTGCCCACCAGACCAAGCAAATCATCACACGATTTGTGCGTGAAGCTGAGCGAGCAAAATATGCTGAACACTACGAATCCTTGATTGGTGAGATCATCACCGGCAAAGTAAAACGTGTCACCCGAGAGGGAATCATCATTGAACTTTCAGACGGTGTGGAAGGACATTTGGCACGCAACCATATCCTTCCCCGAGAAATTTTCAGGACCGGTGACAGTGTTCGCGCTTATCTTGAGGAAATTAATTGGGAAATGAAAGGACAATTACTGGTCTTTTCAAGAACACATAACCAGATGCTCGGTGAAATGTTCCGCATGGAAGTCCCTGAAATTGCTGATGGTCTTATTGAAATTAGGGCGATTGCTCGTGACCCAGGCAATCGATCAAAAATTGCGGTTAAAGCCAACGATGCTCGCATTGACCCTATCGGTGCATGTATTGGAATTCGTGGCACACGTGTGCAAACTGTATCCAATGAGCTGGGGGGAGAGCGCATTGACATCATCCTTTGGGACAATGAACCTGGACAGCTGGCAATCAATGCATTGACCCCTGCCGAAGTACTTGCCGTTGAGGTTAATGAAGCCGATCGTAAAATGAAAATCACTGTTTCAGAAGAAACACTGTCACAGGCGATTGGGAAAAACGGACAAAATATTCGACTTGCCTCATCACTTATCGGCTGGAAACTTGATGTAAAAGGCCCGCAAGAAGACATTACCCCCGAGCAAAAATTATCTCAAGACTTGGCAATGAAGCTAGATATTGATGAGGAAATTGCTCAGATTCTAATCCGAGAGGGATTTAAGCACATCAGCTCAATTGCCCAAGCCAGCATCTCTGAGATTGCGGCCATTGATGAATTTGACGAAGAAATTGCACAGGCGATCAACGAGCGATCCAAAGAGGCTCTTTTGACTTCTGCGCTTGACATGACTGATGCAAATCATATCAGCAATCTACCGAGCATGAGTGCAGACTTGATTAGCCAATTAACCTCAAAAGGTATTACTCAGTCCAGTGATATTGCCGATATGGATACTGATGAGCTGATGTCTATTATCGAGATCAGTGAAGAAGCTGCAGCTAAAATCATCCTGGAAGCCCGTCAACCTTGGTTTGATCAATAAATAATAGGTAAGTACTATGCAAGACATTAAGATATCTGAAATTATGCGAATCACCGGCCTATCTCTTGAGGAGATAGCCAATCGATTCTCCAAATCAGATATCACCATTGATAGCCCTGATCAGTGCGTCAGTATCGATCAATACAAACACGTCATGAGCACACCAAAGTCCTCTCCTAAAATTTCACTCAAAAGAAATTCAGGATCTAAACTTGAGCTAAAACCCAAGGCAGACAAAAAAGGGATCATCACCGGAAAGGCTGAGGAAACATCCTTTATTACCTCTACGACTTTAGAGCAAATATCTCAATTCAAACAAGAAAAACTCACTCATGGCTCTGATTTTCAAAAACCAGATCATGAAAGTATCACCAAGTCAGCTCCTGCATCCAAATCAGAAATACAGAAAGAAACCACTGACCCAATCACTCCTAAACAAGTCGCAAAGACCCAAAAAAATTCCTCTAACCATGAAACAAAAGCGCCCGTCAATAATTCTGGCAGCAAAGCTGGGATTGATTTGCCAGAAACCATGACTGTGTCTGATCTTGCGCAGAGCCTGGGACTTCAGCAAACTCAGATTTTGAAAACCTTATTTGACCTTGGCATCATGGCCGGAATCAACCATATTTTAGATTTTGATACCGCAGCAATTATTGCTGATGAATTGGGATTTAATGCCAATCAAAAGCAATCTGCCAAACAAATCATCAGCAAAAATCCAGAAGATATCTTTGAGTCCACCGGAGAGCAAAGCACTCGCCCTCCTGTGGTCACTATTATGGGGCATGTGGACCATGGCAAGACTTCTTTACTTGACAAAATTCGCTCCTCCAATGTTGTTGCATCTGAAGCTGGAGGCATTACACAACATATTGGCGCATACCAAATCACCACTCCCAAAGGGGTCATTACCTTTCTAGACACACCTGGACATGAGGCCTTTACTTCAATGAGAGCGCGCGGCGCAAATGTGACTGACATTGTAATTCTTGTTGTTTCAGCTGACGATGGGGTCATGCCTCAAACTGTTGAAGCCATTCAACATGCCAAGGCTGCTAATGTTCCAATTATTGTTGCCATAACCAAAATTGACAAGGGTAATGCCAATATCGAGTCCATCAAGTCTCAATTAGCTGCCAACGATGTCCTACTGGAAGACTGGGGCGGTGAAGTTCAAAGCCAGCCTGTTTCTTCTCACACCGGAGAAGGGATTAACGAATTGTTAGATGCCATTTTATTGCAAGCTGAAGTACTTGAACTTAAAGCACGCTCACAAGGACCTGCAACTGGCACCATCATTGAAACTCGCCTTGACACTGGCACTGGTCCTGTGGCCACAATTCTGGTAAAGCATGGAATTTTAAATCAGTCTGATGCCATTCTTGTTGGTAATCACGCCGGTAAAATACGCCGCATGACCAATGATCTTGGCAAGCCAATCAAGCATGCCGGCCCCTCAACGCCCGTTGAAATCTTTGGGCTATCTGGGCTACCTGGTGCAGGTGACCTGGCCAGAGTAGTGAGCAATGAAAAAGAAGCCAAGCGTTTATCAGAAGAGTTGCTGCAACAGTTAAGACATGCAACCATCCATCGCAAACCCAGCACTAGCCTTGACGACCTGTTTGTTCAACATGAAGGCGAGAAAAAGTATCTGAATATCATACTGAAGGCCGATGTCACAGGGTCACTGGAGGCGCTTGAGCAGGCCATCAGTAAATTAGGTACAGAAGAGGTCAATGTTAAACTCATCTCAACTGGTGTTGGTGGTATCAACGAATCCGATGCGCAATTGGCACGCGCAAGCAATGCGGTGATGATTGGGTTTAACATCCGAGCTGATTCAGGCGCCAAAAAAGTCATCGATGCTTTTGGTATACGCATCAGTTACTACAGTATCATCTACGACCTCATTAAGCATATAAAACAGCTGGTTCGAGGTATTGCCGGGCCCAAATATGACGAAGAAATTATAGGTCTTGCCGAAGTGAGAGATGTTTTCAGATCATCTCGATTTGGAGCAATTGCGGGCTGTATAGTCACTGAGGGGGTTATGAAGCGAAATGCACCTGTGCGTGTTCTGCGGGATAATGTTGTTATTTATCAAGGCAAGCTTGAATCACTTCGACGCATGAAAAATGATGTCTTGGAAGTTAGAAATGGAATAGAGTGCGGTATTGGTATCAAAGACTACAACGATATTAAACCCAAAGACCAGATCGAAGCCTTTGTACATAAAGAAATCATTGTCACTGAAGATGACTAATCGTATCTTGAAACTTGAAAAAAGAATCGGGCAGCTGATTTCAGAGTGGGCCGTGCTTCATGCGGCAGAGTTTCCTGAGCTAACGGTCATTACACTTCAAAGGGTTTCCCTTGCCAAAGACCTGTCGTTTGTGAAAATCCACATCAGCTCTGTTAAAGATACCGAGAAAGCTTGTGAAACTCTTAACCAGCAAGCCCATGAACTTCGCAAATTACTAAGCCAAAAGATGAATCTTAAAAAAGTTCCAAAACTGGCTTTTGCGATTGACCCTATTCACATGCAATGGCAAAAAGCACAAGATGTGATTGATAAACATCTGGGCCCATGAGCGGATTTGTTCTCATCAATAAACCGGTCGGCCTGAGTTCACATCAGGTTGTAGCTCGTCTTAGAAAATTTTTTAATACCCGAAAGGTTGGCCACAATGGAACGCTCGACCCATTTGCAAGTGGCCTACTCATCCTCAGTGTTGGTGAGCATACCAAATACATGCCCTACTTACCCCAGTCACCAAAACACTACATTGGCACATTAAAACTTGGGGAGCATACTGAGACCTGGGATAAAGATAGCCCCATTACAAAAACCATGCCCATTCCATCGCTGCATCACGATTTGATTGTTGAGGCTTTCAGCGATATCTGCACCATGACCACACAGGAAATTCCAGCATACTCTGCTAAACGCCATGAAGGAAGACGCCTTTATGAATATGCCAGAAATCTAGAGGAAACCCCCAAGCTTTATAAACCAATCAAGATAGAGACCTTAAGATTGATCTCTTTTGATAATCACCAAATTCAATTTGCCGCATGCGTCAGCAGCGGTACTTATATCCGAACAATTGGTCAGGACATTGCCAAATACCTGGGTACATGTGGACATCTGACACAACTAACACGCACTGCCATTGGTCATGTTGATTTAACTCACAGTCAAGAGCTTGATGATGATCTGAAATGCAATACCATTCCATTGGATCACATTCCAGCCCATGTGTTTAATCAATCCGATATACAAAAATTATGTCAAGGCCAGATTCTTCCAAATAGAAACATTGCACCTGGACTTTATCAATTGCTCAATTCAGAAAGCCAATTTCAAGGACTGATTGAAGTCAATCATCACTCTATTTTAGCAAAACGAATGCACAATCCCCAAAATAACAAATAAAAAACTTGTGCATCAAGGGTAAGCAAGTTAATATGATCGGGTTATATACAAGCATTTGAGGTAATTGAGAATATGGATAAAAAACAAGTCGTCCAACAATTTGGCAAGAACGCAAAAGATTTTGGCGCCACCGGGGTACAGGTCGGATTTTTAACATTAAGAATTAAGGAGCTAACAGAGCACCTTCGTAAAAATCCTAAAGACCTCTCCACGCAAAGAGGATTAAAGCAAAAAGTCGAAGACCGTAAGAAGCTCATCAAATATTTAAAGCGAAGCAATTTAGAATTATTTCATAAAGTTGTAGAAGCATTCAGCATTCGTCATTAATAAGGAAATATTGTGCAAAGTCATAAACACGCCTTCGTTGTAGGCCAACATACACTAACATTAGAAACAGGCGCGATTGCACGTCAAGCCAACGCATCGGTCATTGCTCAAATGGGGGAAACCATTGTTATGGCTAATGTCACCAACTTAGCCAATAGTGAGCCTAAAGATTTCTTCCCTTTGGCTGTGCACAATTTAGAACCATTTTATGCTGCTGGCAAATTGCCAGGTGGGTATATCAAAAGAGAAACAAAACCTTCTGAACGTGAGGTTCTGATTTCAAGATTGATTGATCGCTCTATTAGACCTTTATTCCCCAAAGGGTTCTGTGATGAGGTAAATGTTTTTACCAAGACAATGTCCTATGATCCATCAGTTGATCCTGATATTATTTCAATACTTGCAGCCTCAGCCGCACTCACGTTATCTGATCTGCCTTTTATGGGACCCATTGGAGCAGTCCGAGTGGGCCTAATCAACAATGAATTTATTCTAAATCCAAGCCAAGAAGCCCAACGAAACAGTCAGCTAGATCTAGTCGTTGCAGGTAGTCATGATGCGATTATCATGGTTGAAGCAGGCGCCAAGGGAATTAGCGAAGACCTCATGCTGGATGCCATCGATTTTGCGCATCAGCATATTCGATCCATTTGTCAAGATATCAACGAATTTCAAAAACTAGCTGGCAAACCAAAAATTAAGTTCGTCCCTGAGGATCACAGTAAAATTTCTCAAGACATTGAGTCAAAATTTGGTGCACAAATTTTAGAGGCATTTCAAATTCTTGATAAGACTGAGCGCAAGCAAAAAATTAGTGATCTTGCCATTAATATCAAGGAGACTTTTGCAAACTTACAACTGCCTGATCTGACTATCACTGATATCATTGATCAAGCCCAGAAAAAAATTATTCGTTCCTTCATGCTCAATCAGGGCAAGCGAATTGATGGACGTGACTTTAACCAAGTGCGACCCATCACCATTCGCACAAACACTCTACCAAGAGCTCATGGAGACAGCATATTCACCCGAGGACAAACACAAGCCTATGTCATTCTAACCCTGGGCAGTGAAAGAGATGCTCAAAGTTTAGATCAACTAATCGGCGAAGAAAAACAGCGATTCATGCTTCATTACAACTTCCCACCTTACTGTGTTGGTGAAGTTGGCATGCTAGGCTCTCCCAAGCGCCGTGAAATTGGCCACGGTCGGTTGGCTCGCAGAGCCCTTGAGGCAGTAATGCCATCGGAAGAGCAGTTTCCATACGTTGTTCGTCTGATCTCTGAAATTACTGAATCCAACGGATCCAGCTCCATGGCATCGATTTGTGGTGGCACACTGGCTATGATGGCCGGTGGTGTACCTATCACTGCACCAGTAGCAGGTATTGCGATGGGTCTGGTTAAAGTGGATCACCAATACAAGATTCTTTCTGACATCAGTGGCGATGAAGATCATTTCGGTCACATGGATTTTAAAGTAGCAGGCACAGAAAGCATGATCACTGCCCTACAAATGGATATCAAAATCAACGGCCTAACTCGTGATATCCTAAAAAACGCCCTTGATCAAGCCAAAGAGGGTCGGCTTCACATTCTTAAAGCCATGCTAAACCATTTGCCTCAAACCAATACAGACATATCTCGGTATGCGCCACGCGTGATGACCTTTAATATCAACCCTGATAAAATCCGTGAAGTCATTGGCAAGGGCGGTGCAACAATTCGTGAAATCACAGAAAAATATAATGTCAGCATTGATATCAATGACAATGGTGTTGTAAAAATTAATTCTGTTGACTTTAGCAAAGGCGAAGCAGCTAAAAACCATATCCAAGAACTGACCGCTGATTTAGCAGTTGGGCAAGTATATGAAGGAAAAATCATTAAAATGATGGACTTTGGGGCCGTTGTTTCTTTACTGCCAGGCAAAGATGGTTTTCTTCATATCTCACAAATTGCCAATGAGCGAATTGAGAACATTCATGATGTACTCAGTGAAGGGCAGTTGATTACCGTAAAAATAGTCGAAGTGGACAGACAAAACCGTGTCAAGGTTTCTATGAAAGACACATAAGACGTATTGAATCCAATAGGCAGCTGTGATAATTTCTAAAAAAGTTAGCTGCCTAATAGGATACCTCTGTAAAATGAATAAGCAAGAAAAAAAAGACCCTTTAATAGTAAATAACCTAAATTTCGTTTTTAACCATGCGATTAGATATTTTAACATGTTTGTTGCGCACTCTCGCTATATCATTGAAATATTTTTCCGGATGGGCCTGTTTCTTCTGATTGATGTCAACCCCTTTAACACTTGGCTAGTTATCATTCTGTCTTCTCTGAGCGTATCGATAATCATATTTACCATCAATCAGCGCATCAAGAAGTCTCAAGCTGCCGAGCGAGAATCAGAATTACCTGAAATTCTCTTACCAAAAAATATCAAAGCTCATCTAGAAAAAATCTTAAAGAGCCTAAAGGCATCACAATCCAAAGAAAGAAACTACATCAACTATGTTAATATCTTCCTAGATATTAATATGCTCTCTACATTTTGCTTTTATTTGCTTCATACCTATTTTATTATTAGCCAAAAAGTCATTCTGCTCACTCTGGCCCTAAGCTTAATAACCCGCATAACAGTTCACAAACTCTATTTTGCAAAGTCCATGGAAGAGGAGGACAATGATTTGCTTACTCATGTCCAAGCCATTTGCGATAAGGCTAAAGAGACAGACTCCGATGAAAATGCCTTTAGCCCCAAAGAGGAATCAAACTTCTTTTTACTTCTTGTTGATGCATTGTTTTACACTGGCATTTTGATTTCATTTCTTATTTTACTCCCCACAAACATTTCAGAAATTCTGATCACATCGGCCATGCCCTATCTCTGGGCCATTGGAATACCAATGATCATATCCATTGCTTTAGGACTGTATGCTAGCCCAGAATTTAAAAATTCTTGTTATGCCTTTATATCCACCTTCACAACCACCTCCACTTTATCTATCATGGGCTTCAAATATCTTTATTTATTTCCCATCATTAACCAGGTTTTATTTCTAAGGATTGGCCCATTGATGCTTTTTAAATCCGCCTGCGTATATGTCGGGGTATTAACTGGCCTGGTTTCTTATCGAATTTTTAATAGAAACGATGAAATTACAACCCTCTTATCATACCAAATAAAGCCAGATACTGATTGCCAGAATAGGAGGAATGGAGATAGAATACTACCTGAAGATGAGGATCCCAATCATGCAAAAAAAAGATGAAGTAACGATGTCACATATCATTAAAACCTCTGAAATGGTTCATCAGCAAATGGAGGCTATTCAGGCTGAAATTGACCAAACGATATTTGTTACCTCTGCAGGTAATGATGCTGTCAAGCTATCTCTTAATGGTAAACATGCGCTGATTGATGTGCAGTTCAGTGATGATGCCCTAAGGCTACCCGCTGGCGCTTTATCGATATTAATTATTGAGGCCCACAATGGTGCTTGTGAGCAAATTGCAAAAGCCACACGACAGAAAATCATTTCTCTGGCTGATCATCTATCTGAATCATGAATAAAGCAACCTGCGCTTCCTTAAGTGCTCTTGTTAATGCATTTAAAACATTGCCAGGAATTGGTGAAAGAAGCGCTCTTCGCTTAGCTCTTCACACATTATCCCGCAACCAGGCGGGCGGTCAAATGTTAGCCCATGCCCTACTCCACTCACTGGCTCATACACAATCATGCCAAATGTGCAACAACTACTCTGATACAGAAATTTGTTCAATTTGTCATGAGCCAAACCGCGAGAACAACATTTGTGTGGTTGAAAACCCAATTGATCTAATTGCCATTGAAACCAGCGGAAGCTACAAAGGCTATTACTTTGTTTTGATGGGACATTTATCACCCCTTAACAATACAGGACCAGAAGAACTAAAAATCGACAAACTACTTAAAACCATTCAAAACAAGAGAATCGCTGAGGTTATTCTTGCCACTGGTGCAACGGTAGAGGGAGAGGCAACTGCTTACTACATCAATCAGGTCGTTAAACAATTTTCATGCCGATCTACTCGATTAGCCCTTGGCATTCCCCTTGGTGGTGAGTTAGAATATCTTGACGCAGGAACGCTTTCTCATGCGCTTAAAGCTCGGCAACCCATGGACAGCACATATGATAGAAACTAAAGCCATTGAAAAATCCATAGGTGATATACAACTGGATTCTCCTGAGCCCACAACGGCGATCAATCAAAAAGTTCTATGGTGCTTTTCGGAATTGACCGC
>VGUW01000028.1 GCA_016874185.1 Gammaproteobacteria bacterium | reverse complement strand
TTTGGATCCATGCATACCAAAATACAATCAATTGAACCATCAAATCCAGGCAAAGTAACTGATGCGCCATGTGATGGCTTAAAATCATTGATTTTTATCCAACGTTTTTGCTCGTCACTGGCAATCTTAAACCAATTTTCATATGAGTTATGAGATAAAATATGAACCGGTATTCCTTCTATTTTCACAAAACCGCCTCTTCCGCCTCTGTATATTTTAAACCCAAGTCATCAGCCACAGGTTTATAAGTCACATGACCCTGGCTAATATTTAATCCTGCCATAAAATGAGAGTCCTGCCTTAAAGCATTAAGCCCTTGATCAGCCAGTCGCATGATATAAGGCAAGGTAGCATTATTAAGCGCCAAGGAAGAGGTTCTTGCAACTGCACCTGGCATATTGGCCACACAATAATGAATGATACCATCCACTTCATAAGTCGAATTTGAATGAGTCGTTGGCCGAGAGGTTTCAAAACAGCCACCCTGATCGATAGCAACATCAACCACAACAGCACCCTTCTTCATTAAGGCAAGTTGATCACGTTTAACCAGTTTTGGTGCAGCACGCCCTGGCACCAATACAGCACCAATGACTAAGTCAGCGCGTGGCAGCCACTCTTCAATATTATTTTGAGTCGAATATTGAGTGATAACACGACCACCATACTCAGCTTCAATTTCCCTTAAACGCTTTAGAGAACGCTCAAATACAACACACTCAGCACCCATGCCAACAGCCATCTTTAATGCATGTGAGCCAGAAACCCCGCAGCCTAAAATCAAAACCGTGGCTGGATTTACCCCTGGTACACCTCCAAGCAATACACCACGCCCACCCCGAAAACGCTCAAGGCAAGTGGCCCCTACTTGAATACTCAGACGACCTGCAACTTCACTCATCGGCAACAAAAGTGGCAGCTGCCCATTGCTATCAGTCACAGTTTCATACGCAATCGCATGTACCCCACAGGCCATCAAAGCTTCCGCCTGCGCTTTGTCCGCAGCCAAATGCAGATAAGTAAATAAAATCTGATCTCTTCGCAACATTTTGATTTCATTTTGCTGTGGCTCTTTCACTTTAACAATCATATCGGCCTTAGCAAAAACATCAGCTGCTGTCTTCTCAATAATGGCCCCTGCTTGAATATACGCATCGGAACCAAAGCCAATTCCAGACCCAAGACCATCTTCTACAAGAACCTGATGACCACGCAAAACCAACTCTCTGGTGCTTGCAGGGGTTAAGCCGACACGAAACTCATCTGTTTTTATCTCTTTTGGGATACCAATAATCATTAATGTCTCCATTTATCTGTTTGGATATGTTATATTGAAACAGATAAAAATACCAGATAATCGGAGAAACCATGATAAGCTGGCATGAGATTTTTGAGCATGAAAAACAGCAGCCATACTTTAAAAGCATCATGGAAAAATACCAAGACTCTATCAATAATCACACAATTTTCCCCCCTCAACAGCAGCTGTTTCGAGCATTCGATTTAACTGAGTTTTCCAAGATTAAAGTAACTATTTTAGGGCAAGACCCCTATCACAATCCAGATCAGGCGCACGGACTGGCGTTTTCAGTTCCAAAATCTATAAAAACACCACCGTCTCTTTTGAATATCTTGCGCGCCTTAAACTTTGACTTAAAGGTTCCCACAGCTCAGCATGGTGATCTAAGCGCCTGGTCTAAGCAAGGGGTTTTTTTACTTAACTGCATCCTTTCTGTTCAAAAAAATCAACCCGAATCAGGCAGAAAAATAGGCTGGGAACAGTTTACTGATCGCATCATTCAAACCATCAGCCATCATCACTCTCATGTGGTCTTTATGTTATGGGGCAATTATGCCCAAAAAAAAACCGCTCTTATTGATACCAAAAAACATCTTATTCTTAAAAGCGTCCACCCATCCCCACTTTCAGCTTATCGTGGATTTTTAGAATGTCAGCATTTTTCCCAAGCCAATGCATTTTTATTAAAGCACGGATTATCCCCAATCAACTGGGATCTTAACAATACTTAACCTGACAAATCACACCTGGTAACTTCTTTAATTGCTCAAGCCACTGACTATCAAGCAAAATGGTCTTTTTACATGGCACATTGATTTTTAAACCACCATCTTTAATCATGAGCTGCACTTGGCACCTGCCTGATTTGGTCACTAAGAACAAATGATTCAAAGCGGGAGCCAATTCAACAAATTGATCCCCCTCTATAGCAATAAGAAGCTTGGACTGGGTCAGTAAACGCCTATCTGCTATGGTCCAAATGCGATCACATAAAAACCGCTTAGCACCATCATGGCGAATAGAAACCGTAACCTCAAACAATAGCACCTCCCCAGCTTTCAAATCGACTTGGGCACGCTCATATTCCTGCTCAGATAATAAAAGCTCCTCTTTACTCTTTTCATCTTCAATGACCAAAATAATAAGACGCTTCCCAGTTTTGGTATAAACAACCCGCGACGACAAAAATACGGCTCCAACCAGTACATTTTTAGCCCGATCCTTTAGCTCCAACAGCGACTTAGCACCCAACGCCGCAACCTCTTGACGAAACACCAGCATCGGATGAGAGCTTAAATACAACCCAAGTACATCTCTTTCATAAGACAACTGAAGTGCTTTTAACCATGGCTCACCAACTGCCTGCCATTGAGCCTGAGCCGACATAATACCGCCAAGCATGTCGCCCTGGAAATTACATTGATCTTTAAGCAGCTTATCTCTTTGCGCCAAAATACGGTCAATTGATGCATACAAAATCCCTCGCTCCTGCCCCAAACAATCACAAGCACCCGCTTTAATCAGAGCCTCCAGCATTTTGCGATTCACCTTCGCATGCTCAAGGCGGACACAAAAATCAATAATATCCCGATAAGGGCCGCGCGCTTTCCTCTCATGCACCACACTCTGAGCAAATCCATCTCCCACACCTTTAATAGCCGCCAATCCATATCGAATGACCATTGGCTCTTCAACAACAAATCGACACATTGAAGAATTAATACAAACCGGTAGGACTTTGATATTCTGCTTTAAAGTATCTTCATAAAATCCAACAACTTTATCGGTGTTATCCATATCCGAAGAAAGCACAGCACTCATCAATGCATCTGGATGATTTGCTTTTAACCATGCTGTTTGATAGGTAATTAAGGCATAGGCTGCTGAATGCGATTTATTAAATCCATACCCAGCGAATTTCTCAACCAAATCAAAAATACCCCCAGCTTGATCAGGATCAACTCCCTGCTTTTTAGCGCCATCAACAAATAAGGCACGCTGTGCCTCCATTTCCTCAACTTTCTTCTTACCCATGGCACGACGCAGTAAATCCGCTGCTCCCAAACTATAGCCAGACAAGACCTGGGCAATTTGCATCACTTGCTCTTGATACAAAATAACCCCATAAGTAGGCTTTAGAATTTCAGACAAAGATGCATGCGGATAGGCCACATCACTGCGACCATGTTTACGATCAATAAAATCATCAACCATCCCTGACTGCAGTGGGCCTGGACGATACAAAGCAACCAATGCCACCAAGTCTTCAAAACAATCCGGCACCAATCGCAAAATCAAATCTTTCATGCCACGGGATTCAACCTGAAACACACCGGTGGTATTGCCTTTTTGAATCAACTCAAAAGTTTTTAAATCATCCAAAGGAATCTTCTCAATGGAAAAATCAACTTGCAGGCCCTGATGATCTCGAATAGTCTGACATGCCCAATCAATAATCGTTAAAGTGCGCAAACCCAAAAAATCAAACTTCACCAACCCGATTTTTTCAATATCATCTTTATCATACTGTGTTACAGGCTGTATTGATTCAATTGATTCCTGATAAAGTGCAGTAAAATTCGTCAATTTCCCAGGCGCGATCACCACCCCACCGGCATGTCGACCCACATTACGCACCAATCCCTCAAGCTCAAGAGATAAATCAATCACCTGCTTGACTGCTTCTTCAGTTTTATAGCGCCTTTCTAACTCTTTTTCTTTTTCCATGGCCTTTTCAAGGGTGATGCCCAGCTCAAATGGAATCAATTTGGCCAATTTATCCATAAACCCATAAGGCTGTCCAAGAACACGGCCAACATCTCTCACTACCGCTTTGGCGGCCATCGTACCATAAGTAATGATCTGAGAAACAGCTTCTTTGCCGTACTTATGAACCACATATTGAATCACCTCATCCCGACGATCCATACAAAAATCAATATCAAAGTCAGGCATCGATACCCGCTCAGGATTTAAAAAGCGCTCAAAAAGCAACCCATATTTTAATGGATTGATATCTGTAATTTTTAAAACATAAGCAACCAATGAGCCAGCACCTGATCCACGACCCGGTCCTACAGGAATCTTTTGTGATTTTGCCCATGAGATAAAATCTGCCACAATTAAAAAATAACTGGCAAACCCCATCCGCAAAATAATCCCAACCTCTTCATTCAAGCGCTCACGCAAAACATCATCGATTTGATTCCCAAACCGAAATACCAAACCAGCCTCTGCTTCCGCTCGAAAATAATCGGATGGATGCATGTGATTGGGTGCCATCACCTCAGGCAAATAATTTCGACCTAACTCTAACGTTACCGTTGCCTGCTTGGCGATCAACAAAGTATTATTCAATGCTTTTGGCATATACTCAAAGCGCTCAATAAGCAGCTGATTTTCAAAAGACTGCTCCTGAAAATAACCTGGTTCAAAAGATGCATCATACAATAACCGAGAGGCATGAATACAAACCCTAACCTGATGTGCTTTAAATTGCTCAGCTTGCAAAAAACAAACAGCACCCAGCGCCACTGGTGCAATATTAAATTGCTCACATAGTGCCAAATGCCAACGATCTACCTGCTGGATTTTAGCCACCGACCAACCAAGCAGCCCTAAATACAGTCGATGATGAAAATGAAGCTTTAGCACTGTTAAGATGTCACTGACCTTATCTTGCTGACCTGCTTCAAACAAAACTGAATGAATGCTTTGCCAGGGTGAAATAATCATGATCAAATGTTCACAGCGCTCAGGAAACTCTAACAACGGCACACCCTGAGGGTACTGGGTATATTTTAATGAAACCAAATACAATAAATCATGATAGCCCTGATTATTTTTTGCAATTAAAAGGACACGACCAATCACTCCTTTAATTGTTACTGTTAAATCAACACCACAAATAGGCTTTATGCCATGCTTTAAAGCAGTTTGGTAAAATTTAACAAACCCAAAAACATTATCAACATCCGTTAGCGCCACAGCCGGCATCTTTTCTTTAACCACACGCTGTATTAAAGCATCAACCCGAACCAGACTGTCTTGTAAAGAGTATTCGCTATGAACTTGCAGATGCACAAAACTCATATTTTCATCCGAATCTTCACAGGCTGATATGAGACACGATGAACTAAAGCAGGACCATATTGATCCAAAGCATCTAGGTGCATCTTGGTTGGATACCCCTTGTGCTTGGCAAAACCATACTGTGGATAGAGTTGATCCAAATCGATCATGATTCGATCACGCACTACCTTAGCAACTATAGAGGCTGCAGAAATGACAGGAACTTTTTCATCACCTTTAATGATGGCTGATCCAAAATAATCCCATTTTGGCAAATGCATCCCATCAACCATTACATGATCAATATCTGCATTTAAAGCATCTACTGCACGACAAAATGCAAGCAAACTTGCCTGATGAATATTATAACTATCAATTTCAGCACTGCTTACCACAGCAAACGCCCAATCATGATATTGTGTGATCTGATTAAATAGCATAAGCCTTTGCTTTTCAGACAATTTTTTTGAGTCCCTCAGCCCTGGCTCATCATAACGAAGACTCACAGCTGCTGCAACAACAGGGCCTGCCAAAGGGCCTCTGCCAGCTTCATCCACACCCACCAATTTTAATGATTTTCTAGACATAACATGCTATGTTATGATTATGTCAAGTTCAGGTCAACCATCGTCTGTATTCATTGTCTGTGCCGACTTATCTGCAGAGGCTTATGCTTGGCATTTTATTCAGTCTTTACCGCAAAAACCAAAACACATCGATGCCATTGGCGGGGACTATCTCAAAACCCGCGGTGTTAAAATTTGGAAAAATAACCAAGATTTATCGGCAATTGGATTCATTCAGTTCTTCTCTAAACTTCCCTATATCCTTTTAACGCTGATACGCACTATCCAATTTATCAAAAAAACCCAGCCTGATTTATTGCTACTTGTTGATGCTGGCGCTTTTAATATCAGACTGATTCGTCACACAAAGCATTTAAACATTCCCACCTACTACCTCATGCCCCCACGCATGTCAGTTCATCAAATTCCTTCTGGCTTAAACTTAAGACTCATCCATTATTATGATTTTGAAAAAGACCAGCTGGCTGGCATGACAGCCCTACAAGTGGCTCATCCCAAGGCTGGATTAATAACCGCACAACCTGCAGCCAAATTTCCTTTCAAAAAATTGGCTTTATTCCCAGGCAGCAGACGCTTTGAATTAAAGCAACTTATTCCAATTTTGGAAACACTTCGACAAACCACTGACCTTGAAGTTACCTATTACTTGCAACAACCACATAATCAAAAACTGGCTCAATCACTGGGCGTACCCCCAAAGATGATTCAAGATACCTCACCTGAGAACATTGAGGCCGACTTTGCGATTTGCGCCAGTGGCACCATCACTTTAGAAATGGCTCTTAGAAATATCCCCATGATCTGCATCTATAAAGTGGGCACCTTCGATTATCAGTTGATCAAACGTTTTGTAACAGTCAAGCATATAGCATTGCCAAACTTAATCCTAAATGAAAAATTTGTTCCCGAGCTTATCCAGCATGAATGTGATCATAAAACAATAAAACATGAGCTTGATTCTATTTCCCAAGAAGCAGTTAACAGGCAATTGCTTGGCTTTCAAAAAATTCGAACCGCTCTGACAAAAAACCCCTCACTTCAAAGTTTACTTGCGCAAAAAGGATCCATGGTTGAAAAATGCTAAAAATTCATGCGCAAAGACATCTTCACTCTGCACCAACTTCGCCTTAACCTCTGTGAGTAACAATTTTTCTCGACAAATTACTTTATATAGGGACTTAACCCGCGATATTTGCTCTTCTGAGTAGCCTCGTCGCTGCATACCAATCCGATTAACCCCGCAAACCTGATCTTCTTTGACAATCATGTAAGGCAAAATATTTCGAGAAACCATCATTCTCGGAGTTAGCATGGCGGATGAGCCAACTCGAGTCCTTTGAAAACAAAAGCTATAAGCCCCCATATAAGCATAATCCTCAATCACAACTGAGCCTGCAATATTTACATTATTAACAAAAGTAGTATGGCTCATCACCTGTGAATCATGCCCAATATGCACATAGCACATGATGTAATTATAATCGCCGATACGGGTTACTCCCCCACAGACTTTTGCCCCACGATGAAATACAGCATATTCATGGATGACATTGTGATTTCCAATGATCAGGTAGGTTTCATCTTCTGGCTGATGCATCCGGTGTGCTGGATCACCGCCAAGCACACTATAAGCTGAAATTTGATTATACTCACCAATCTTAACGTTTTTCACAAGCTGAACATGGGCGCCAATAACTGTTCCTCGCCCAATTTCAACACCTGGTCCTATAATAGAATATGCCCCAATGGTCACATCACTGGCAATCTTTGCACTTGGATCAATAATTACGCTTGAGTGTATCACATATCCCCCACTGCCAATGTAAACTCAGACGTAGTGATCACCTCACCATCTTTTTGGATCTCAGAGGTAAAAACGCAAATACGACCCTTTTCTTTCTGTAGTTGAACAAATACCTCAAGAAGATCACCAGGCCTTACCAAGGATCGGAACCGAACATCAGCAACCTTTGCCAAAAACATGGTCTTACTTTCTTGCTTAAGTTGTGAAAGAAGAATACCTGCCGACTGTGCCATGGTCTCAATTAGCATCACCCCTGGAAAAATTGGCTCATGCTCAAAATGACCATTTAAGAAATAATCATCAACTTCTATTCTCTTTCGTGTATGAATCTGACCATGCTCAAGATCAATACTTACCACCAAGTCAGGTAAAATGAATGGCTTTGCATGCGGGAGTACCTGTGAAATATTAATCATTTAATTTCCCCTCAAGACGCTGTATAGTATCGTTTAATTGTAAGATTTGACGATGGTTTCGAAGCCACTTTCGATTTTCAATAGCATGCATCCCAGATGAATAAATTCCTCTTTCGAGATCTGTAGCAACCGAGGATCCCCCAGTAACAACCACCCCATCGGCGATATTAACATGATCACGGATGGCAACATTGCCAGCAATAACACAATCTGCGCCAATTTTTACACTCCCTGCAATTGCAGAAAACCCTGCAATTACAGTGTGGCTTCCAATTGAAACATTATGAGCAATTTGGCAATGATTATCAATTTTAACACCCATACCAATCTCAGTATTTTTCAAAAAGCCCCGGTCAATCGCCGTTAAAGCCCCAATGTAACATTCATCTGCAATCTTCACCGAGCCCAAATGTCGAAGTTGATACCAGGCCCCCGCATTTTTCTCAAATCCAAAACCTTGGGCACCAATCACAGCACCCATATCAATGTAGCAATTTTTTCCGATTTGACTGCCGGAGGAAATTCTAACCCCACTAGCAACAAAAGTCCCCGCACCTACAGTAACACCAGGCCCAAGAATCACCCCAGGCTCAATCACGGCATTTGGACCAATGATACAAGAGGGATCCACTATGGCGTACCCAGAAACGCGTGCTTTTGCATCAATATGCCCCATTTGTTTTGATTCAACAAACTGCAACAAGGTTAAAGCTCTTGAAAAATCATACCTGGGATTTTGACTAAAAATAATTTTCTGACAAGACATGCTCATGGCAATATCTGGTTTTGTTATAATAACCCCATCAGATGGGCTGTTTTTTTTACTGGTTAAATAACTTAGGCAACCAGTCCCCACATCATCAATCCCTGTAACAGCATTTAGTTGCTGACCTTTTGCCTCGTTTGAAATATCAAGACCCAAAGCCGATGCCAGCTGATCTGCTGTCACAGGTTCAATGACGTAGTGCATTAGAGTTTTACTTTCTCAATCACTGACTGGGTAATATCCAATGATTTACTGGCATATAAAGTGATCGCATCAGACTCAGAAAGTACAATGCTTAAACCCTTTTCTTGCGCAACTTCAGCAGTTGCTGTCTTAACGGCATTGATAAACTCATTTGATAATGATTGGAACTCGTTAATTTGCTGCTGACTTAATTGTGCATTCTTGTTAGCAAATTCAAGCTTGCGCTTATCTAAATCATCAGACGCTTGCTTTAACTTATCTTGGGACCATGTCTTGCGATTTTCTTCCAAATCACTCATTTCTTGCTTCAAAGCTTGCGCACTCTTTTGAAGCCCTTCTGAATCAGCTTTATACTTCTCAGTGATGGCCTTTTGCTTGTCTGAAAAAACCGGAGTTGTTAAGATTGTTGTTAAATTCACAGTTCCAATTTGAACAGAGGCTGCCTCAGAAGAACCCACCATGGACTTAAACTGACTGCTTGCTAAAACGCTTGAGCATACAATAACTCCAGCAGCAATAATTGATAATCGATTCATTTGCAATTCCTTCTAAAAATCAAATTCATCTTATCATAAGACCCATTGAAATCACAAGGACCCTGACATTGAAATCCAAAATCGATCAAGCTGGTCCTGATCACCTACTGGGTTCATTGATAAAGCATAAGCCACTTGCACTATTCCCATGGGGGTGTTGATTTTCATAGCCAGCCCTGCAGATGAGCGCAACCCGGTGCCTTTGAATTCAGACCGCATACTGACCACATCAGCAAACAAACCTGGAATCATAGCCTCAGGACTGGGTGATGGCAACCATAAATTAAGGTTTAGCCCAGCAAATTGAGTCCCTCCAAGATAATCAATAATCGTTTTATTCACCATATTACCAAAGCCATCATTTTCAAGAGTGGTATACTCATAATATGGCCCCACTTTGAATGAATCAAATCCCCGTAAAATCACATCACTGCCAATTTTAAATTTCTCAAAGTATGGCAGCGCCCCCCCCTGGTCATTGGCTCCATAACCAAATTTAAAAATGGGATTTAAAATAACATCCTGGTCGCCATAACTGATTAATTTCACCTGGCCCTCAACGCGAGAGCTTAATTTGGTATAAGACACTGCCTGAAGCCACTTGGGTGAATGCACCAAGCTCAGGTCTGCACTCCAGTTACCAAAAACTGAATCATAATACTGCCCTCTAAATCCTGTCTTTAAACCCAGGGTTTTAAATGACTTCCCATATTGCTGCTCAAATAGATAAGCAATGCTACCCAGCTGCGCATTTCCAATGCTGCGAAACGCAGGTTGAATACCTAATATAAAATTTAAATTGTTCCCAACAGGAATGAACTCGGAAAATCCAAAGCTAAAACTGGTGGTTTGATAACGCCTCATCTTCCAGATATCATCAGTTTGTGAGAAAACAGAATCATAGCCTAAACTCACAGACTCAGACCACCTTGGATTGATAATTGACACTGGATTTAGCCAATTCAAATGATAACTTTGTCTCCCATTAGAGGCCTTTTCAAGGTTAACATCAAACAAGTTGCCTGTGCCTAAAAAGTTTTTATCCGTATACTGCAAAGTGAAAACAGGGCCTTGAAACTTATCATATGACCCCTTCAGGGAAATAGTGCTAGAACTGCTTTCCTTAACTTTAATCCTTAAATCAACTTGATCTGCCTTCCCTTTTACCGGCTTCACCTCACAGTCCACTTTTTCTAAAAATGCAAGTGCCTTCAACTTTTCAATAGAACGATCAAGCTTTGATTGTGAATAAAGGTCACCTTCAACCACATCAAAATAATGTCTTAAAATTTGATCTTCAGTTTTACGATTACCTTCAATCTGAATGAATCTCACATTAACTCGAGGCGCTTGCCTAACTTCAAAGGTCAAATTCACTTGATTTTTTTGCCAAGAATGTGCCTTGACCTCAACCTCGGATGCATACCGTCCATCATTTTTATATGATTGCTCAATGAGTTTCTCTGCCTCTTTGATCAATAGTCGTGAAAACGGTGCCCCAGTCTCCAGACCGAGCGCTTTAACTTTTTCCACTACCTCAGCACCAAGGTTTTTAAAATCCAATTGATGAATTCTACTCACATCCCCTTCTTGAATCTCAAAAAAGATCTGCACCTGTTTTGAGTCATCGAATTTTGTGATATTTGGCGTAATTTGTACTGCATAGAACCCCTTGTTGGCATATGCCTCTTTAATGTTTTCAACGGCCACCTGCAACCTGGAAGATGAATAATAATCATCTCCGGTTAATGGCGACAGTAAACCTGTTATTGCCAACCCACAAATCTGCTGCAGCTGACGAGCGGTATAAGTCTGCTGCCCATTAAAATGAATACCCCGAATGGTGTAGCCCTGATGACTTGCAATATCAAAAGTCAAAACAATTTGATTATTTGCCAAAACATTATAATCAACGCTAACACCCACATCAATATAACCCTGGCGCTCAATATAGCCGGTTAAAATATCAACCACCCTCTGAACTTTGGCATAATCAATCGCCTGATTCGGTTGGAGCTCCTGTTCCTTCAATATCCGCTTCACAATGTCTTTACTAATCCCTGAAGAAACGTTCACCTGAATTTTTGTAATACGAGGAAGCTCTTTAATCTCAATCAGCACAACCCCATCTTTGGTTGAAATGGATGCTGTTTCAATATCCAACTGATCATTTAATTGCCCAATAACAACTGCGGCATTATCCATCGATTCGCCGACTTTCAAACCTGAGGCATCAATCACCTTTTTTGTATCAATAAAATGATTGCCAATCACCTTAATACCATTCACTGTTTCAGCGTATGCAAGCGTCGCAGCAAAAATGAATGTTAAAAAAGTCACATAAGAAAAAAACATATCTAAATCCTATATTTATTAAAAAAATCCGATAAGAAACAAACAAGGAAGCCAACTGTCTACACGGTCCAGTATACCACCATGACCTGGTAAAATATACCCCGAATCTTTCACTCTGGCTTGACGCTTGATGCTACTGGCCCAGGCATCTCCAGCCATTGCCATCAACGCCAATAGCGCAGACTGCCAAAGCATAAGCCCCATTAATGCCCCAAATATACTACTGGCTAAAAAGCCAACCATAAATCCCTCCAATGATTTATTAGGGCTTGAGGATATAACCCCCCTATGCCGACCAAAAAACTTCCCGCTTAAAAAGGCAAATACATCCATCACCACTGCAATCATAATTGCCATAAAAAATACAGCAGGGGGAATCTCAAATGCCAAATAAGCACCGTAAACAACGCAGGCCTGCAAAAGCGCATACGCCTTAACCAGCAGCAGCTCAAGATCAAATACCTGCGCCCAAAAGTCAAGGAAAATCACAAACCAAGCCAAGCCAGCCAATACCAATGCCAGGGATGGGAAAAACCATGCCATTACAATCACGAAGAACAGATATGCCATAAACTGTTGATTCAGTAAAGATGAAGATTCAATAGCCGATCCGATAATCATCACCAGTAAAATCACATCACGGGCAAAATCTGAGGATATGCTATATAAAAACAATCCAACACCCAAAAGCCCCAGTGAAGTCAGCACTCGCTGTATTAACTCATTACCCATCATCAACTCCTAATGTGCCATAACGCCGATGACGCTTCAAATAACTGGTTACGACTTGATCAAAGTGGCTTTCTGAGAAATCCGGCCATAACACTGGCAGAAAAAACAGCTCTGAATACGCCAAATTCCATAAAAGAAAATTACTTAGACGCATCTCATTGCCAGTACGAATAATGACATCTGGGTCTGGCCCCAAATCAGCCACCATCATGGATTGAATACTATCTGGCGTACAGGGCTGATTCTGAGCCAACAGGCGATTGACAATATTGGAAATATGCCACCTGCCAGAATAACGAAAACAAAGATTAACCACCAACTTTGGATTTGAAACATATCTAACGGGCAAATCAATCCCCGCAACATCCCCAATGATCCGAACAAAAACACGCTCTTGTTCCAGTTCCTCTAAATCAGATTGCAAGCAATTGATGAGTAAATCCTGGATATATTGTGTTTCCTGCAGCGGGCGTTTCAAATTCTCCAAGCTGTACACAAATAAAGTCAAAAACTGAATGTCTGGATGCTGAACTGCTCTTCTAATTAGCATTTTAACGGGATCAATGCCTTTTAAATGCCCCTCTGAACGGGGCAAATTACGCTCAGTTGCCCACCGCCCATTGCCATCCATAATTACTGCCAAGTGCAATAGTTTATGTAGCATCACACAGTCAAAATTTCTTTTTCTTTTTCTGCAATTCTATTATCGATTTCATGCGTCATAGAATCAGTAACTTTCTGAATCTGAGCCTCCGCACGACGTAGATCATCTTCACTAATGAGCTTGTTTTTAAGCTCTGACTTCAAGTCTGAAATAATATCTCGACGAATATTCCTAACAGCAACCTTTGCCTTTTCGGCCTCAGATTTCACCAATTTAACCAAGGCCTCTCTTCTCTCAGAAGATAATGCAGGCATCGAAATCCTGAGCATAACACCTGTGGAGGTTGGGTTTAAGCCCAAATCACTTTGACGAATGGTTTTTTCAATCAAAGCAAGCAGCCCGCGGTCATAAGGAGACACTGTCAGGGTTCTTGCATCCTCAACCACAATTGATGCCAAATGCTGCAAAGCTGTCGATGTTCCATAAGCATCCACTTTAATGCTATGCAAGATGCTTGGGTGGGCACGGCCTGAGCGCATGCCCTGAAGTTCTTCTACAAAAACATTCACCGCTTCTCGCATTCTTGTTTGACACTGATCATTGTAATTTGGCATCTTTACTCTCCTTCTTCATTAAACACCAAAGTGCCCTCTTCTTCCCCGTTTAATAAACGAGCAATGGCACCTGGTTCATTAACATTAAAAACACGAATGGGCAAATTGTGATCGCGACATTGACAAAATGCTCCCAGATCCATGACTTTCAATTCACGAGCCACAGCTTCTTTATACGACACTCTTTCATAACGATAGTGCTCACCGGGTAATCTCGGATCACTGTCATAAATCCCGTCAACATTTGAGGCCTTTGCTAGCAAATCCGCCTCAACCTCAATGGCACGCAGTGATGCTGCAGAATCAGTGGTAACCAAAGGATTGCCTGTTCCCCCAGCAAAAATGACAACTCGATGTGCATTTAAATGATGCAGTGCTTTTCGACGATCATAATGATCGACCATTCCACTCATCGGAATAGAAGACATCACTCTGGCCACTTGCCCATGTTTTTCAAATATATCGCGAAGTGCCATGGCATTGATAATTGTACCGAGCATCCCCATTTGATCTGCAGAGATGCGACCAATACCCGTTTGCGACAATGTTGCTCCACGAAACAAATTCCCACCACCGACAACAATTGCTACCTGTAGCCCTGCAGTAATGGAGGGAATAATCTCTAAAACAATTCTCTCAATGGTTTTTGCAGATAAGAAAGATGCGCCTGATTCTTCCTGAAGGGCCTCACCACTGAGCTTTAACAATACACGTCTGAAAGGAAGCTTGCCCTTAGACACTTCCCCTTGCTTGTTCAACTTCATCTGCAAAACTCATCGTTTTCTTTTCAATTCCCTCACCCAACTCATATCGAACAAAACTTTCAACATCAGTATGATGCGCTTTTAAGAAATCACGCACTTTGACTTTAGGATCCTTAACAAAAGGCTGACCGAGCAACGTATTTTCTTCCAAAAACTTATTTAGTTTTCCACTGACAATGCTATCAATCACGTTCTGCGGCTTGTCCATACCCTTCACCTGCTCTGCAAAAAGTGCACGCTCTTTATCAATTGCCTCGGCAGGAATCTGATCCGCATTTAAAGCCAAAGGACTTGTCGCAGCAGCCTGCATAGCCACATCACGACCTGCATCAACAGAGCCTTTGGACAATTTCACAATAACG
>VGUW01000027.1 GCA_016874185.1 Gammaproteobacteria bacterium | reverse complement strand
CTGTTAGAAAGGTTTTTGAGTTTTCAAGGATTAAAGCTTGTCTTATAAAAATCCCCCCTGTTTTTTTAATCATCATATAATCACCGTGCTTGTGATGTTTTTCTGGGCTAATAATTAATAGTGTGCCTTGGCTAAACCTCGGTTCTAAGAGGGTGTGATTAACCTGATAGGCAAAAGAATTTTTATATTTTGTTGTACTCATCATCATTTGCTGAGGGGTTGTGCCCTCAAGTAAGGATCTATCGTTTTGAATATAAATGTAATGTGCAAATTTTGCCAGCTCCTCACTTGGAATATGCTCTTCTCCAATTAATGCTTCGATTGATACATTGAAATATTGAGCAAGAGCCAGTAAGGTTGATACTCTGGGATTAGATGTAGAGCCGGATAATAAGCGGTTAATCACAGGTTGAGGAATATTGATTTTCCTGGCCAATGTGCTTTCATTCATTTTGTGGTATTGCATCAAGCGTTTAAGCTGTTCAGGAAGTCTTTTCATTGAGGTACCATTTTAAAAGTGATTTGGACGTTAGACCCTGAATAATCACTGAAAAAAGAACATTGATATAGGTAGCAACCAACAGTGTGTGATAAAGATTCAAATCAGTTCTTGGTGCTGATAGAGCCAGAGCAATGGCCAGCGCACCTCTTAATCCAGTCCAGCAAATGATAATATCTAAATTTTTCGGTTGTTTTTTGAAAAAACTTGTTGTGTAAAGCGCTCCTTTGACGCAAATCAATCTTGTTAATATCACCAAGGGTATGCTGCATAGTCCAAAATATATTTCTAAATCATGAAGATCATTGCTAATTTTGATAGCAACAAATCCCATTAGTAAAAAAAGAATGAGGTTTAAAAATTCATCAATCACTTCCCAAAAGGCAAATATGATGCGTTTGTCTGTGCTGTTAATGATGAGATTATTCGTTGCCAGTCCCAGTGTTACAACAAATAACGCACCAGAAATATGAATAATCTCAGTGATTTCATACCCACAGATGATAAATGAGATCATCAACATGATTTTTTGCGCAAAGGTCAGCGGGTTTTGAAAAATTTTCTTTAATAACCAGTACGCCATTAGCCCAAAACAGATCCCACCTGCGCCCACAATGATAAAATCTGATGAGATACTTAGCAGCGTTGGAGAGCTAAGTCCGATTTTCATGGCGCAAAGAGCATTAAATATCACAATTCCTACACCATCATTAAAGAGTGACTCACCGGCAATAATCGTTGTTAGTTGATCAGGTGCTTTTAATTCTTTTAATAATCCGAAAATAGCGATCGGATCGGTGGGTGAAATAATGGCGCCAAATATCAAGCAGTCAATCCATGGTAATGAGATCCCAAGATACTGCGCAAGTAAATGAATCAAGACCCCAACAATGCCAATGCTCATGATGGTAGATATAAATGCCAATACACTGATTTCAAGAAATAATTTCTTGATATTGTCAAGTTTGACATGGACAGCACCTGCAAAAAGGAGCAGGCCAAGCATGTAGGATAAAAAGATTTCATCAAAAGGCAGGTTGAAAATTTCCGATGAAATCACCTTTAGGGTATCGTTATTGACGAAATAGCTGGCCTGGGTAATGATTGTGCTTGTGATTAAAAGCGCAATCGTGGGTTGGATCTTAAGCTTTTTTTCAAACAAGATGCCAAGACCAACACTTAGGGCACACAAAACTGATAGTATTTCGTGAAGATATAACATGTTGTTTCCAAAAATTAAGATTATAACTGATGTGTATGAATCAGCAAGTCTTTGTGTTACATTAACAACTGTTTTTGAGGAGGTAATACATGAGGGCGCTGGTTAGAAAACATTTATCAGTTTTTATAACACTCCTGGCAGTATTTTTAGCATTGGTAATGTCTAATTCGACTTTGCACACCACTTATCATTCAATTCATGAGTTTACTGTTAGTGTTGGATTTGGGGATTGGGTTTTTAAAAAGAAAATCGATCATTTGGTGAATGAGGGCCTGATGGCCATTTTTTTCTTTGCAATGACTTTGGAAATTAGAAAGGAAATTGTATTTGGGTCATTAAATACCGCCAAGGCAGCTGCAGCACCTGTATTGGCAGCTATGGGGGGAGTGGTATTTCCAGCAGTTATTTATTATCTAATTTGTCAGCAAGATGTTCTCCTTTTGAAAGGCTGGGCTATTCCGATAGCAACCGATATTATTTTCGCGCTATTTGCTTTTGATTTACTGGTTAAGGTTGATGCAAAGACCAAAGCAATACTCAGAATATTTCTGCTTTCAATTGCTGTGGTCGATGACATTGTGGGGGTTGCTGTTATTGCTTTTTTTTATACAAAAGAGCTCTCAAGTTACTACTTATTAATGACGGCTGTGGTTATTTCATTCATTGCAATATTAAAGCAATTTAAGTTCTTGCAGCGATCCCTTTATGTATCTTTGGGCTTTTTACTGTGGATCACCATTCTTCAGTCCGGGGTACATGCAACGATGGCAGGGGTAATTTTGGCTATTTTTATGCCATTTTCATGCCAGGAGGAGCTCAGTGCTGTTGAGAAGAGTTTAGGGCCAATCATCATATATATGATTGTTCCTTTATTTGCATTTTTTAATGCAGGAATCGAGCTGACAGGGCTGAATTTATATTCATTACACCCTGTTTTTATGGGGGTTTTTCTCGGTCTTTGGATTGGAAAACCAGCTGGAATTATTCTGACCACCTGCGCGTTTGAGCGTTTGAGGGTGATTCAGTTGCCTGAAAATCTCTCTTTTGATAATTTGGTTATTATTGGCTGTTTAGCAGGAATTGGCTTTACCGTTAGTTTATTTATTGGATCCTTATCATTTGATCAGACTACGTATTTTGATGAATATATGAAATTAGGAATTATATACGGCTCTCTTTTGTCAGCGATTTCAGCTTCAATTTGGTTTAAACTAAGGATCAAGCATGCAGATTGAGAATTTTTTGTGTCAAACTATACAACAACAAACTGATATTAAGTCTTTGTTTGGGGGTAATCAGTACCTGGTTTTGTATTTTTATCCCAAAGATATGACCAGTGGTTGCACTCTTGAAAGCATTGATTTTTCTGAAAACTATAAAAGGTTTACTGCCAAGAGTGTTCAGGTTGTTGGTGTTTCAAAAGACAGTGTTAAGTCGCATCTTGAGTTTCAACAGAAGTGCTCATTGCCGTTTGAGTTGATTGCTGATGAGGATCTAAGATTGTGCGAGGCTTTTGGTGTAATGCAAGAAAAAAGCATGTATGGGAAGAAATATATGGGAATTGTCCGCTCCACTTTTTTGCTTAATTCAGAGCTGAAAGTTCTTCATGAGTGGCGAGATGTGAGTGTCAATGAACATGTGCGGGATGTACTGGCCGTGATAGAGGGGTTAGTGTGAGTCAAAAATTAAAAATGGGCTCTATCGTTGCAATGACATTGATTTCAGTGGCGAACATTCGTAATCTCCCGAATTTGGCGCATGATGGCCCTGTGTTTATTTGGGTATTGTTTCTTTCAGCGTTGTTTTTCCTGGTGCCGGTTGTATTGGCTACAGCACATTTGTCATCAAAACACGATCAGTCTGGTGGAGTTTATGTTTGGGTAAAAGCTGTCTTTTCAAAAAAATGGGCATTTTTGGCTGCATGGTTGCAATGGATTGAGAATGTGTTTTATTATCCAGTTCTGCTGATTTTTATTGCAAAGAACTTTTTTATCGTAATTTTACCTGATATGGTCAATCATGAGTATTGGATCAGTGGGGTCATTCCCTTTATTTTTGGACTCATGACCTATATTAACACCAAGGGAGTCTTTGTATCAGCCAGGTTGTCTCGAATATGTGCATATTTGGGTTTATTGATTCCTGGGGCACTTATGATTCTTACATCCGGGTACTGGCTAGGCATGGGGCATGCATCCATTGAGCATCTTAACTTTTTTGATTTTTCAAAAACGGATCTTTCTCAGGCATTGATCACTTCAATTGTGATGTTTTGTGGTATTGAAATTGCCACAGTTCACGCAGGGGAGGTGGAGGATGCTAAGAACACCTATCCTAGAGCATTATTGCTTTCGAGTTTGATGATCTTCCTATTGATGATGCTTGGATCTTTATCCTTATTGCTGGTTGTTGGGCAGTCTGATCTGAACGGGATCACAGGTCTTGTTATTTATTTTCAAAAGGTGCTGGGTCCCTCTGCCGCTGTGTTAGTTATGTTAATGGCTTTGGCAGGGCAAATTGGAGCACTAAATAACTGGATTATTTCACCTGTTCGGGCCTTGCAATCTGCATTTTTAGATGCTGGTGTTGCGCAAAGGTGGATTAAATTTTCAGATCCTGAGGGCAGTCTGAAAAAACTTTTATGGTCGCAGGCGGCTTTGGTTTTATTATTTTGTTTGCTGTATTTTCAAATTAAAGCAGAGCAGGTATATTATGTTTTTAATATGCTATTGGTATTGCTTTATATGCCAATGTATGTGATTGTTCTTTTGGCCATGGTGTATGATGACTCTGGTCCGTCGCTTGTTTTTGGGCGATTTGATTGTGCGTGCTTGAGATGGACTCTGGCTGGTATGGGTATATCAAGCGCGTTGAGTGTCTTTGTTTTCACCTTGCTCTCAAAGCCAAACGTATTTGCTCAGCAGACTTATTTTGAATACTTGTGTCTTGTAATGCTGCCTTGGCTATTTTGTTTGATGGTCCCTTCAATTTTGGCTCGATTTCGTGATTAATCGTTACTCAGTCATTGTAAGAGTGTCAATTGGATGTGCTTTGGCCAATTTCTTTTTAGGCTCTTTGCAATTAAGTGTGGGTTGGATATTTTTTTCCTGGTCTTTGATTGCAGATGGGCTACATACACTCTCTGATCTTTGGTGTGATGGGTTGGTTTTTTTGGGGGCAAAATTCTCATCGGCACCTCCTGATATTGAACATCCTTATGGGCATCAAAAGTTTGAAACCATGGCTACTGTTCTGATGGCCGCCTTCCTGATGGTGATTGCATCATTGTTATTATGGGAGGTTGTTTTTTCAGAGTATGAGGTCAATATTCCGCCTGGGCCCTGGTTATATTTGGTCGCTTTGTATAGCGTCATTCAAAATGAGCTGCTTTATCGTTATGCGACGTATCAGGCTAAAAAAATAAATTCGGATCTACTTTTCGCAACTGCCTGGCATCAGCGCTCGGATGCTTTAAGTTCATTTATTGTTTTGCTATCGCTGATGGCGCGTCATTATGGTTTTCAGTGGGCTGATCAGGTTGCAGCTGGTTGTATTGCATTTTTTATCTATAAAATGGCCTTTTCCATACTGCTTAGAGCTGTTCATGAACTTCTGGATACAGCAGTTACTGCAAAGGAGCTTGAGAGCATTCAGGCTATTATTATTGGCCATGATCAGGTGAGAGGTTGTGATCGTGTCAGAACCAGACGTGTATCCGGTCAAATTTATCTGGATGCAAAGGTGATCTTACGATCTGGCTTAACACTCAAAGAAGCTGACGCAGTAAAGCTTAATATTCAAAGTAAGTTAAAAAAGCACCCAGAGCTTAAGATTGTTGATTGTTTGCTTGATGTTTTAAGTGAATAGTGAGGTGTCAAGAAGACTGGTTTTTTGGATCCATGTCGGATCATTGGTGATATTAATTAATAAATCTCCTGGCTCAATGATGTTTTTGATTTTCTCCAGAGTTTGATATGAGACGGCAGGACACCCCCAGCTTCTTCCGAGTCTCCCATGTTTTTGGATAAATGATTGTGAGGCATAATGAGCACCATGAAGAACAATCTGTCTTCTTTTGGCATTATCATTAATTCCTTTTTCAAGGCCATCCAGAATCAATGAGTAGCCATGAATGCCCTGATAACTGCCCTGGATGGTATAAACACCTGATGATGTTTGATGAGAGCCTTCATGATTAGAAAATGAGGTGGCTAATAACAGGCCACTGCCTTGGCCGTGTGTCACGTAATCATGAACTAAAATGTTGTAGGTTCCAACATCAAGTATCCACATCCTTTTTTGGCTTGATGGAAGTCTTAGGTCATTAATAACAATATGCTTTGGAGTAATAGATGGCTTAGTTTTTAGGATATTAGATATCAGTGATTGGCCAAGGTGCTTGATGACATGATCATTGCCGGGGGCGGCAAATATTAAATTAAATGTAATTAGTGTACTTAATAAATGAATCATTCGTGTTTTTTAACATTAAAATATTAAAATAAACTTAACGGATTATTGGAATTCCTCGAGATGTTTTGCTTGAGCTTGTTTTTAGAATATTTAGCTCATGCTCGTAATTTGCATCAAATATGCTAGGATGGACTTCAATGTATTCATCGCCAAAGTGAAGACCTGTTTTGATTGGCATATGGATGATGGTTACAGAATCATTAACATTGATAATGCGAAAAAGAGTCTGTATATCTTGATTGTAAAGTCGAATACAACCGCTGCTGGCATATTTACCGATACTGTCCTCATCGTTTGTGCCATGAATTAAAATTCTTGCCTCGCTGGTATAAATCGCATAATTGCCAAGTGGATTTTTTGGTCCTGGTGGAATGATTTCAGGTAACTCCTCCTGATGGGTTTTAAGGTAATATTTTCTAATTGATTCAGGTGGTCTCCAGGTTGGTCTTGGTTTTTTATCAATGATAGAACCTGAAAATAAAGGCGTTCTCCAGCCAGATCTGCCTACTGCAATCGGTGTTGTGAAGACAAATTGCCCATCGGATGTGAAATAATATAATCGGGGTTCGGCAATGTTGATAACGAGCCCATGTCTGAATTTTTTAGGAGGTAGAATATACATTGCAGGAATTATTACTGTCTCACCTTTTTTAACAATTTTACCAATCGATGGGTTAGCCAGTTTAAGCTCCTGATACCCGATATTTTGGCTTTTTGCAAGTTGTTCTGCACTGATATTGCTGCTGACTTTAATCGTATAAATTTCACCAATCAAATCTGATTCTGGTGAAATCTCATACATTTGTCCCATTGAAAAGATTGGAATTATTAAGGTGATGAGGATATGACGAATCATTGTTCTACTTTTCATTTTCTTAAATTTATTATAGTATTATCTTTGTGTATTTTCAGAGATTTTTTGTGGTCATTGCGATTAATAATTTTTTATGGTCCTTTCCAATTCCTTTCATGATGGTCGTAGGTGGGGCAGTGATCACAGTTTATTTAAGGATGAGGCCGCAAATACAGTTTTATCGCGGTTTGAAGTTTTTGTTTTCTGCGCAGAACACCACTGGGGTTTCACCCTTTAAGGGTTTAATGATTGCAATGGCAGGTACTGTCGGTACTGGTAATATTGCTGGTGTGGCAACAGCAATTACTTTAGGTGGGCCTGGTGCACTATTTTATATTTGGGTGATGGGCTTTTTTGCTCTTGCTATTAAATTTTTGGAAACATATTTGGGTGTTCAGTATCGTAGAAGGCACAAACAGGAGTATGTGGGTGGGCCTTTTTATTATATGTCAAACTTATTTCCACACTGGCTAGGTTCACGTATGGGTCGGCTTTATGCTTTATTTTTGTGTGGATCTGGTTTTGGGATTGGTTCGATGGTCCAAGCAAACTCAGTTTCGATGGTATTATACAGCGCAATAGGCATTCCGCATTTATTGACAGGTGTTATTCTTTGTTTGTTAACAGCTATTGTGGTTTATGGTGGAGTAAAACGCGTTGCTAATATTTGCGCCTCATTGGTTCCTTTTATGGTGATGGTCTATTTTTTATTAACAATTAGCATTTTATGCATGAACTATGAGTCGATACCCAGGGTTTTTTCTACTATTTTCTCAAGTGCTTTTGAAGGGCATGCGGCGGTAGATGGTTTTGCAGGTGCCTCAGTTTGGGCTGCGATGCATTATGGTTTTTCACGCGGTATTTTTGCCAATGAGGCTGGTATGGGAAGTAGTGCAATTGCTCATGCTTCTGTGCATGAAGCTCAGCCAGAGAGTCAGTCATATATTTCGATTTTAGGTACATGTATAGATACCTTTGTGGTGTGTACTTTAACAGGTCTTGTTGTGATTTGTTCAGACATGTGGGCCTCAGGTGAAACAGGTTCAGTTTTAACGACCGCTGCCATTGTTAAATTCATTGGGGCAGTTGGCTACCCGTTGGTAACACTCTGCTTGATACTGTTTGCAGTTTCCACGATTTTAAGTTGGGGGTATTACACGCAAGTAGCACTGCTTTGTTTTTGGAGGCCTGTTGTAAAAGAGGTGTATTGTATTTTATGGTTATTGGCAATTATTGTGGGTGCAGTTGTGGACCTGGTGATTGTTTGGGAAGTGGCTGATTTATTTAATGGATTCATGCTGCTTTTGAACATGGCGGCTTTAATGGTTTATGTTTATAAAGACATGAAAGATCGTGTAAATTTTAAATTGTGAAAGAACATGCTTGCTAAGAGCATTGGTTTTACTTACAATCCAAATGGAAACCATTATCATTTGCAGCAATGAAAAACACGATACTTAATTTTATTTCAGCTTTTACGGCACTTGGATATACCTTTATCTATGCATCATCAGTGCCTGCATATCTAATTTTACAATCGATTGTGAGTATTATATGTTTTGTGACAATGTTTGCCGTTTATCGAGGGACTTTTTATAAATTAACTGATCAAAAATGGCAAGGTATTAGCATTTCTGGCATTATCACTTTACTTTTTTTCTTAATTTTAAGCTGTTTTGTTGTTTGGTCCATGTATTTTGAATTCTTAGCTGTCGTTACTCTGGGTTTACCAGCAGGGGCTCTATATTCATTTGTGGCAATCGCTATTAGTGCCATCGCCTCATTGGGTAGTGCTGTGCTGATGGTGACAAATGGGCTTGAGCTTATGGGTTCAGAGATGCCTTTTTCAAAGCTTGTCATGATCATTGCCTTTTATGGATGTGTTGCCCTTACAGCATTACATCCTTTTGCTCAAGTATTTATGATAAATTTGCCGCCTGTTGCTGTGGTTTATGTTTTGCCTATAAGCATGGCTTGCTTGCTATATTTTACCCAACATGACTTTGTTAAAAGCGTTCTAAAAGAGTTCTTTAATGTTATCCATAATCCAGTTTTGGCGTTTATGCTGATTATTTCACGATTTATTGACCGTTTAACAAGGCTGCTTTTTAGTTCCTTTCATTTTGTTGCTGAGAGTTTTCTACCTGCTGCAGGGGTAATTCGGGATAATCGCATTATCTTGGGTGTTACCCCTAAAATACAGGCACTGGGTTTGATTATGGTGCTGACTATGGCAGAAGTGATGCAGGATTATCAGGCTATTTTTAACGTCAAAACAGCGGACTATATCAGTGAAGCAAATTTAACCCAATTTATGATTTCATTGCTGCTGGTTTTTACAGCTGTGGCTTGCAATTTTTATAGCTGGCATATTGTGATACCGATTTCTGTTACATTAAGGTATATTGCAGTGTGGATATTGACAGACTCTGGTTTTAAACAGGATTTTAAATTCTTTAATCATTGCTGGCAGTTCTTGAAATCACTGCTGAGTGTGCGCACAATTTTGACAGGGGCTGTATGTGCAATTGCTGGTTTTGCGGCTGCATCTGAAATGCAGCTTCTATTACCCTTGGGTAACTTGTTACTTGGGATGTTCGCTTTGTCCGGTGTTTGGGTTGAAACGAATGTATATAGTGAGCCAATTGACATTTTTATTGAAAAATTGTCTTCTAGTTCTCTGGATTCTAAAGAAATGAGTCCGAAAGAAAGCTCTGAGAATTTAGAAATAAATTCAGCTGCATTTGTTAAGCATCTTTTTGTGCTACCCTGATAAAAACACTCACCATGGCTAATTCGGTTAAATTTTACATAATTCGAGCAAAATTAATTAAGAAAATGCTTGTATCTAATAAGGACGGTATAGCACAGTTTTCAAAAATGTGTTCTTATGAATCTGTGGTTTTGGAGCATTATTCAAATGCGAAGTGATTCTAGAAAATTGATTTGGGACGTGGGTATCGTTGGTGGAGGCGTGGGTGGCTGTGAAGTGGCTCGCTTAGCATCTAGGATCAACAAGACTAATGGTACTGCTCTGGAAATTGCTATTATTGATGAAAGATCAGATTTATTTGAGGGTACAAGCGCTGCCATGGCAAGAAGAATGGGTCGTGGAGGGCATTATTTTGATGAAGATTCTGTCAGTTTTTATGCATTCTCATTTGAGTTAACTATGGACTCATTTGTTGCTGATAGAGAGGTTTTCAAGTGCGATAACCGCGGTGAGCTTGATTTAACTTACAGGAAACTTAAACAACAAGAACAACATGTTTCTTCTTGGGCTAGGGTTGTTAATTCAATCTATGTTGTTGCTAAAGAAACCGCGGTGAGTCATTCTCATCTTCAAGATCATCATGGTGCTGTGTGGTGTGAAGATCCAGAAATTCTCGAGTATAAACAAGTTGATCCTGAAAGAATACAACAAACAGATGATGGCAAGTATTGTATGTTTGAAGGTGAACATGATGGTGTTTTGAAGCTTGATTATGTTGTGGATTGTTATAAAAAATTCTTTAAAGAAAGAACCAATATTTCGGTATTAAATAAAACATGGGTTCACAGCTTCAAAGAAATACAATGCGAAGCTTCTCGTTTTGGGCGTAATATTCAAAATGTCATTGAAGATTTTATCCAAAAAATTACTCAAGAGCGCAATCCTCGCTACACTGAAGAACAGATTGAGCAATTTAAAGGGCAGCTGCAATCCGATAAGGAGTGGATAGATAGACATGCCATTGCTTTAAATAAAAAGAGCTTTGAACCTGTCGAAATTGAGGGCATTGACAATGACAGCAGTACACCACGATCACGTGCGGATACTGTAGATATGCATCTAGCTCATGAAGATACTGTTCCTGCGTATATTGAGGCAGTTATTACTGTTGGTTTTAAAAATGATGCTGATGGAAATACCATCGCTTTTCTTAATGCTTTTAAACACTTACATCTTGCAGCTTATGACGGCAATAGTCGGTTGATAAATCGTTCTGGCCTTGTAGAGGAGGCTTTGTTTGATGATGATGCTGAACAATTAGAATTATTAGAGGTTAAACCTTCAGAAGATTGTCCCGAAGTGAGTCAACAGCGCAGTGCATGCCCTGATGGGGAAATTTCGTATCTGAGAAGATGCGCGAAAGAGGATGAGACATCGCGTTATCGATCTCGTCGAAAAATGGCAGTACAGTTAAATAGTGTTGTTTGTGAATTGCCAATTACCTTTATTCAGGGGCCATTTGCTTCAATGCTTCGAGATTATGTGACAGCTGAGTTGGTAACAAACTTGCCAACCAGTCAGGATGAATGGGGCCTGGTGGTTCATCATGCTTTAACAGCAATTTATAAGGATAATATTCATCAAAGTAAATTTAAGTTCTTTGACACCTGGTTAATTATTCTGCAAGAAACGATGCTCAGAAATCGCACCCCTGTACAGGAACCATTAATGTCTTCCTCACAAGAAGGAGCAGGTTCACATTCACCGGCTATCACCATGCAATTGCAGTCAGTGAGGACCAATTATGCTGAACTGAATAACAAAATCACAGAAGAAATCTGTGCGATTTACTTTTCATTATTATTAAAATATTTCTATTTGTTGAGTAAGCGAGATCTTTTTTGTCCTGATTTTATTCCAGATGAATATCGCACTGCTGAATTTAATTCCAATCCAACAGCAAGGGGAAAAATTTTACATTTTATTCAAGAATTGAGAGATGCTTCCATTCCTAGCACTCCATTTCATTCCATGCTTCGTTTTTTTATTGATTTCACTGCGGCTTCACCATCATTTGCAGCGGTAGAGGTGCTAAAATCAGTCATGCAAACGATATTAAAGGATTCTCAGTACCCATCTTCTGACTATATTCGATTTATCGTTAGTCGTTATTCTCAATTAATAATACATCAGGACCGCTTGGCTCACTCATCCTCAATTATAGATTTGGAGAGCAAAGATCTTTCTGACAGATTAAAACATTTTTATGAGTCAGTAATGGGCATTTGGATATTAGAAGCTGCTTCCTGTTTTATGCCTGTTTTGAAACTTAGCGACACAAGGTTTGGTACTACCTCTACAGACTACATCAAATTTTTTGCTGAATATGCCAATCATGTGTTTGGAGCTGATGGTTCATGGTTAGGATTTGCCAATTTGGCTAGAACTCCTTTTAATATTAAGCAAGTTTTAACAGGAGAGGTATTAAGAGTTAAAAATTCTGATGATGCATCCAGTGTTATTAAGCTTATTTCTTCGCCAAGATCAAGCATTTCTAAATGTCGGGAAGAGAAACCTTGGGCAACAAAGTCCACAAGGGTTACCGGTGCTGTTACAAAGAAATTTTGGCATGGTACAATTAATGCAGTGAAAGCAATTTGTACGATGTTGGGAATTTCATATCAAAACATAACTGCTCGTCAAGCAAGTTCTGAGTCAAGTTCACCACTGGCCTCTCCAGTAAAAGGATGTGAGGCCCAGAAAACTTTTGATTCACAGGGTGCATTTCAAGCCTACAAAAGTTTTGCAGAACTCCTTAGGAAAGGTTCAGTTGCTTCTACTAATTTGCCAGATGGTTTTAAATGTGTTAATTCATCAAGCCTGCTGCCTGTTATTAAGAATCCCCCTTTATCGACATGCCCCTCCTCAGCCAAAGCAGAAGTTTTTGAACTTGCAAACTCTGCTTTATCTGCGAACTGAGCTTTAGGATAAAATACAGTAAAATAGTATGAAAGAAACGACATTAGAATTTAAATCAATTATTCATCAGTATCCAAAACCGCTAGTAATTACCGATAGCCATTTTAAAGTTTTGTATGCTAACTTATACTTTGAGCAAATTATTTTATTGGATCATTCATCTCTTATTATCAATCAGTCTACACAGATGCTTAATTTTGAGTTTTGTGCTAGATTGACCGACTCATTGGCGCAGGGAGAGCCGGCTTATACTATTAAACTTGCTGACCAATATTATAAGGTCCAGTTAATTGCCGTACCCGATCATCATTTTTATTTTATGGTTTTTGATAATATTACAAAAATAACTCAATTAGAAAGCCAGTTCAATCATCAGAATTTAATCATGCAAACAATTGTAGATGCGATTCCACAATATGTATTTTGGAAAAATGAACATTCAGTCTTTGAGGGTTGTAATAGCAACTTTGCGCAATCTGCCAGCTTCATGAACGTCAATCAAGTGATTGGGCTAACAGATTATCATATGCCTTGGAAAGAGAGTGCCGATAAGTATATCAAAGATGATCAACTTGTCATTAATGGTCATAAGCCGCTGTTAGGCTATGATGAGTGGCAGAGGTCACTTGATGGAACCCATAAGGTAATGCAGGTAAATAAGATACCTGTGTTTTCAAAAGATAAAACAAGCGTGGTGTGTTTGTATATTGATAATACTGAAAATTACATGCTTAAGAAGAATATTGAAGAGGCTAATTTGGCCAGAAATTTATCAGAAAAAGTCATGTCTGATTTTATTTTAAATATGCAGCATGATATTCGTACACCCCTTGCAGGCATAGTTGGTCTTGGTGACGTTGTTTTGTCAATGAAAGCGAATGAAATTACTGAAATTCACAGCGCGGTCAAGGATATTGTTAATTCTGCCCGGCGTCTTTTAACATACTGTGAGTCTATGGTTGATTTGCATAAGATCCAAGAAGCAGTTAATCAATCTGAGCCCGAGGCAATCTCAATTGGCGAGCTCATTCAAAGTATTTATGAAATTGAAAAACCTGCAGCTGATACCAAGGGAATTAAATTGACCTATCAGCTTGATCCAAAAGACATTCATTGTATTGTTAATAAAAATAAACTTGAACGAGTTCTTGTGAATTTAATTAGTAATGCCATAAAATTTACTGAAGCTGGATCAGTGGAAATTCATGTTAATTTGGTTCGTAAGAATAATGAGAGAGATGCGCTGCTTCGTTTTATGATCAACGACACTGGTATTGGCATACATGAAGACGATTTGGATTATGTCTTCCAGCAATTCTCTAAGTTAAAGCCCTCTTATCGTGATACCAAAGGCTTAAATTTAGGCTTTGGATTACGCTTGGCGAAAATGTTTGTGAATGATTTAGGGGGTGATCTTTCATTACAGTCTGAAGTGGGTAAAGGCAGTTCATTTTTAGTGGATATTCCAGTTCTATTACCGCTGGCTTATTTATATGACCTTGTGAATGAGTGTTAAGCTTCACTATCAATACAGCACACCATCTACGCAAATGACAGCCAGAGTTCATTTAAAACACATGCGCGCTGGGGTTTTGTATAAATTTGTGGCCTCTGAACAGTCCAATGGACAGGGTACCAAAGGTAAGTCATGGCAATCTCCTGTCGGTGGATTTTATACCAGTTATGCCTGGCTTGGCCATCATTGGTTAAATCCAGCATTCTCTGTTGATCTGGCTTCTGGCATTTCTAGATTTTTGAATGACTGTGGTATACCCTCAGTTGTAAAAATTCCCAATGATATTATTGTTGATCATAAAAAACTTGCGGGTATCTTAATTGAGCAGGAAAAAATAAACAACCATGTTGCAGTGATTGTTGGTCTTGGAATGAATGTGATGGTTAAAATCGAAAGTGATCAGCCTACCTGCTCTTTGTCGGAGTATACTAATATGGCGCTAGAGGACGTGGAATTTATGATTGATAAAGTCATATGGACTGCTGCCTCCCAGGTGGGGGCATTAATTTAAGGCGGTGGCTCTTTAATTCATCAACCCTCTGCTTCGCGAATTGCAACTTATCTTCTACTTTGATTAATGGCTTCTTATTCACTAGTTTACGAATGATTGACTCAATCCACTGGATAAGCCTAGATAATAAGCTTGTTAGCTGTTGGTTTGTTCTAATTTCATGTGAAATGTTATTGTGTAATTCAGTTAATAGTTCTTGAGCAGATTTATTGGCGTGACTCAGGCAGTCTTTCCAACTATTTATGGCATGTTTTAGTCTTTCTGTAAGTTCATCGGCTTTTAAACTTTTTTCCAGATCCTTTATTTTCAAAAGGGCCTGTAGTTTTATATAATCATCATTAAGAATGATTGTTTTGTATGTATTGGTTGCTAAAGTCGCATCAAATTGAATAATTGCCTGACTTAGAGTTACTAGTAGCTCTGAAACCTTAGTGGCGTAAGGTGGTTTTGGCTCTGGTAGTGACTGTATCGTTTCTTCTAAGGTTGTTTTGAAATCTTGTGATTTTAAAATTTGTGTTACTTGATCTCGTATAGCATTGATTTGATCTAGCGCATTTTTAAGTAGCTGTTGATATTTTTTTTCTGGATCTTGATCTGAAATTATGCTGGCACTTTTTTTCTTTAAATCATCTTTTATTGCTTTTATGGATTGATTGACGTGAGGTAAAGCTG
>VGUW01000026.1 GCA_016874185.1 Gammaproteobacteria bacterium | reverse complement strand
CAATGAAAAGATTAAAGCATGATATCATATTGAATACACTCATAGACTGTGTAAAAATATGACAAAATCAATGTGTCATTGTTTATGAGTACAAAATCACTTGCTGATCTTTATCAAGAGATTATACAAAAGATTGATCCTTATCATTCCCGCAAGGGTTTGGAGAAAACACCGCTTCGGGCTGAAAAAGCAATTCTTGAAATGACATCCGGCTACCATGAGAGTATTGATGAATCCATTGAGAATGCATTATACCCAGCGCCCAGTTCAGAATTAGTGACTGTCAAAAATATTGATTTCTTTTCTCTATGTGAGCATCACTTGCTGCCCTTTTATGGCCATGTTCATATCGGCTATATCCCAAATCATCAGATCATCGGATTATCCAAAATACCCCGAATTGTTGAGCACTATGCCAAACGCTTACAACTTCAAGAACAACTCACCTCACAAATTGCAAAGGCATTATTAAAATATACAAACGCCCAAGGTGTTGCCGTCATATCAGTTGCATCTCACCTTTGCATGCAAATGCGTGGCATCAAGAAAAAAAGTGCCCAAATGCAGTGCTCCTCTTATCTTGGCGTTTTTAAAAATGCTGAAATGAAACAAGAATTTTTGACAAACCTCTTAATTTAAGATAGTTTGTAAAAAATTTCTAAGCCAAATGCAAAAAATATTAATCACAACAAATGTTCTAACAGGAATTGGCGATTTCGCTCATTTTTCCTGTTTCGTCCAAAGACTGCATGAGGCTCAACCAGTCACTTTGTATGCCTTGATTCTAATACCTGCTGGGAACCAGCCTGCGGTTCTCAAATGTCATGAATGGCTATGCACACAGCCATACCTGCGCAAAGAAAATGTATTTTTAATCCTTGACTCCCAATCTTATTCTCGCAGTTATCGCAGCTTTGATTCCCTCAGCGATACTGACAGCAAAGAAAGCAAATATATGGATTTCATCAAAGAACATTATTCGCAAAATATTAACCCGGATCCTGAGGCAATCATCAGCAAACTTGGCAAAATCGTCAACCAAATCATTCAGGTTTCCCTACCGTTTGAAAAATCAAGATTTCCGCGATTTGAACTGAGCGGAAAAGTGCATGATGCTTTAGTTAAACTACAGCTGCCAACCATCGTTATCCACGAATTTCATGCCCAAGAAGCGATTCAGCAAATGGCCCCTTATTGCAAAGAGGAAGTTAACTATTTTATGGGATTTAATGAGCACCCCGCATGCATAGGACTCCCAAAACCCAAGCAGTCCAGAGATTTCCTTATTCCCCAGCAACTTAGCCAAATTCTATTTGGGCAAAATATCCATATAGCAGACCCCAACCACCCTGGCATTAACCAATATCAAAGCAGAAGACTCATGTCTCCAGGCTACCTTCCTGCTGGACCTCACTATAGCCAATTGTTCATTTTATTTGCAATTAAGGCTCACCCTGAAAAAGAGGGCTGGGACTTTTATCTTAACCCAGAGTGTTTTAAAGATAATTTCAGATCCGAGCAATCGATGTTTGGGCTAAGGGATTTTTTAAAAACACATGGTATTGAACGGGAGATCGCCTTTGTATCACCTGGTCAGATGAATAATTCAGCTATTCGCATCTTTTCAGAATTCGATTTAAATGATGTTGCTTATCACTCACTTCAAAAAATAAGCCAGTTGAGCATTGGCTGCGCTGGTGACGCATCCATGATTGACGCTTTGTATTATGGCCCCCTTCCTTTTTTCACACATGAATATTCCTTCAAAATGGACATCAATGCCGAGTTTAAAAAGCATGCTGATAAACTTGAATTAACCTTGCTTGCAAAATATTTTCATATGCTGCATACAATCAATCACTCAACTTTACCCTTTAGATACAAAACTCTCCATCCAAAAACAATCCAGGATCTTCATGCAATCTGCAGCAATATCGAAGGATTAAAAGCCCAATGGCAAATCCTTAAGACAGATATGATACCCAGGTTTGAAACCAAATATAATGATTGGATTGAGGATCAGATACTTTCCAAGATGTCTCATAGAAATCACGTACCGTTGTCATTGACCCCATCAAAACTATAGCACTCAAATTCCTATCGTTAACAAGACACACAAGACCTGGCAAATAAAAATAAATACGCCAGTCGCTGAATATGACTGATCATAGAAAGCCACAAAATCACTCTTAATAGAGATTTACAGCTATTTTTATTCATTGGTTCATGCCCATCACCTGCGATTTACTTTTAACCACCACTGATATCTAAAAAATATTTCATTTGACCAGAAAATCAGGTGATGGAATGACGCTTAAGGCTAAAGGACAGGTGTTCAGTGAATACCCAACATGGAGATAAACCCTTAAGAATACAGCCAAATGATTAAAATAACTTTGTATAGCCAAAAGGCGCTTATATTTCCACTTTTTAATGACAAGATAAATTCAGGATCAACCAACAGATCCTACATCTCTCATGATAAATGGCATTATAAACCAGTAACATATTAAATTACAAATCAGGCCATTTTACCCGTCCAGGCTTCCAATAAATTAAAAAAAAACATGATGTTATTGCAAATTAAAGCAAAAGGGTTTAGAATTTATTTAATAAAAAACTGTCAATGATAATGATACAATCTCTTGCCCAAATACTTCTGGACTCACATAACGATGGCACCCGTTTTGAGGGCGCAAACCTGAAAGAAATGTTAAGGACCCTTCAAGAAATTTCAAAAAAGGATAAGCTTATTCCTAAGGAGATCAGGGGAAAACTAGAAAATCAATTTTTTTATGGTGAAGAAGCCAATTTGATACCAATTCTAAACTCTTTAAGAACCCATAATCAGGTTTTTATTATGGGTGGATGGTCCTCGGCAACGGGTGGTCATGCCATCTACATTGGTCTGACAAAAACAGGCCCAACATCACACACCCTAACCCTTTATAACAGAGGAGCAGGAATCAAAGCAGCTCACCAAACCATATCTTGGAAATCCAAAACAGTTACCAATCCAGTCGTTCAATTTTCTAACATAAAGCTGGATGATGATAGGTTACAGGAATTCTTGATGAAATTATTTGCACCCGTCAACCCTAATTTTGAATCACCCGGTATCAACACATCCAATTCTGAAATGCCTGGTATATACTATTTATATATTCTGCAAATTGTCACACTATACAGCCCAAATTCACCACAGCTCATTCATCCTAACCAAGAAATGATGTCCAGTCAAAGATCTGGGTCTTGCAGCTGGAAATCATTCACCCCCGTTATCAAAGATCTCATGAGCCTAGGACCTAAAGAGCTCAAAAGACTCATCACCTGTTTTAAAATAGGCGCCCTTGAGCTTCTATATGAAGAAACGGCCCAAAGTCATATCGCCGCAAGACTGTATGATGAGGCGCTCACCTCAGTTTGCAAAAGATTCAAAAAAACAGAATTTCCTGATCTAGTGCCAGCATTAGAGGATTTAATTGCCAAACCAAGATCCACACCTGAGTTTAAACCACAAGAAATGGAGAGCGCTTCTAGTCCAAAGCGATACCTTTTTTCTCGCAATAAAAGTGAATTAAAACCAGGGAAGATCCCCCACCAATTTCCAACACTAAAAGAAACACTGAAATTTAATCCAAGCTCATTCTACGCAAGGTTTCAAGCCCTAAAATGGTGTCTATATACTCTGCATAGCATATCCACTGCTCAAAATTGGTTTGATAAATTAATCGAAGCAGGGAACAGCAGTCCTTTAGGTCACAATGAATACAGCCTGATATCTGAGCTATCATCTAAAAGTTCCGCTTCGGATAAAAGCCAGCTAGAAACACTTGAACAAAGAACATTAGCATATGTGATGTATTTTCTTAAAATATTCTCATTTTCAAAAACCTATAAAGATAGATGTGCGAATAGAGATGACTTCAATGAATTTTTAAGATTAATTTTTACAAAAACCCCAAAACCGCATTTGCCTGATGATCTGCCATTTGTTAGTGCATTTCACCCAATCATGACTGCTATTTTGACTGAAATTGACAAAATCTTAAAAAAATTTCCCAAAAGAGATATTTCAAGCGCTATTTTCATTACAGGGTATGAAAATGAAGCTAAAAAAGTTAATACTTACGAGGGACTAAAGCAAATTGCGGTTTATAACAAATTAAATGACGAGCGTTGGAACACTGACACCAGAGCCAGAAGAGATGAAATTCAGGCCATAAACAAGCCACTCATTGATATCCGTGGAGAGATAGTGTCTAGCCTTAATTCCATCGGGTTAGACACTGGCTCAATGCCCTTGAAACTCAGGTTCGAAGTTGCAAAAAACGTCCCTCCTCTTATTGAAACCTCTCATGTCTGGAAAGATCCGCCGTTAGGAGAGACTAAGGTTAAAGATTTAAACCAAGCCCTGGCCATTATCTCTGGTGACTATCAATCACACTTTGAGCAGAAATCCGCCCAAGCATTAAGAGCCGCAGTGACAACCGATGAACATAGCAGCATTGCCCACCGTCTTGCACGGCTTATCAGTCATGACCCCTGCTTGGAGTACCCAGAGTCCTGGAATGGTTATGCTGATAACCCAACTGACTTATTTGCTCGCCAACACTACATTTGGGCAAAATTACTACTGGATAAAACCTTAATTCAACTCAATGAGGATGATATTAAACGGCTTGTCATTCATTTAGAAACCAAGTTCCATGAGAGCCTGCAAAAAGAGAGAATTTCTAATACCTACTATTTGATGCATGGAATAGCACTTTTATTAAAATACATCCCTTTTGAAATAGGTGCTCTGAGCAGTCTCAATTTCAGCCCCTCTGGTTCGGAAATAGGGCATCAACCCTACCCGTTTATTACTGAGGCTGCTGAGCGTATGCTTACTGCCAGCACAAAGATCTTGACCAAACAATGTGCAAATTCTGATTTCACAGCGATGGCAACACTACTGGCCTCCTCTTTGTGCATTAATCAGCCTAATAACCCCTCTGTTTTTTTCAATTTCTTAACATGCTTAATTGCCTATAATCACCCAAGATTAAAGATATTAAATAAAAACAGTTATTTAGATCAATCAACCGCTGCCTTTATCCATGCTCAAGTCTTCGACTGCTGGGATATACTACTTAAAAAACCGGCTTTTGACCCAGCGCAACAGGTCTGCGTGGAGGAAATAAATAGGTTAAGCATGCAGCTAAATCCAGAATTTACAAATCTAAAATTTATAAGATTAGAACGACAAGGAGGGTGTCAATTTACCTATAACTACAAAGAAAAATCATCAGCCTTGGCTATCTATGAAAAAGGAGATGTGGTAACAAATGACCCCATCGTCATTTCATTCTTACCTGAAAGCCTCTGTAGCAATGAGACTTTTAAACAGCTATTTCCAGATACTCATAAAATATCCGAATTTGCGATACAAGGTGGCAATGTTTGCTTTAAATACTGTAATCTTCAATTTCATGCCATGATGAATAGCTTCTCCCAATCATATTTCCTTTCTTTCGAAGGAAAATACTATAAATATTTAAGACACAGTCTCCCACTTTACTTCAAAGACATGAGCTATTGGGCAGGGGAAGAGCAGTCAGTGCTGATTCATTTTTCACAAGATGCAGCGACTTATGAAATGTATACTCACAATTCTAAAAACGAGCTCATTAGCCCAAAAAATACAAAATTATTTGCAACTAAAGAATCCATTTTCTCAAGAATAACAAAGAATCGTCATATATTGATTGAAGAATCTCCTGCAGAGAGTGGTCTTAGTACCAAAGTTCATCTTTCTCACTTTAATCTATCATTTGAAATTAAAATTACGGACAGTCAACATTCATTTGAAAGCATAAATTACCCTAATTACAAAGTTGCAGCAACACATGCTGAAATAGACAGATATTTCCAAACAAAAACATCATTTAAAGCATATCTTGTGCTGATCCATCAGGAAAAACCACCACTGCTTATTATTCCTCGCTATTGTTATAAATCCCAAAAGATTTTTGCGCAGCGTTTTGCAGAGGTTGTGCCTGATTTTGATTCTCTTGATTTGAGCAAAGCACAAGACCCAAGATATTTCGTTTACTCATGGGATCAAGAAAAACAAAAACTTGAACACACAGACCCAAATGCAATTTGGCAACTCATTTGCACAATGACAGTTTTTGATGATATAGGCCATGGCATTGATGAAGCTTTTGATTACTTACAACAACAAGCCACTTCAGCACCTATAGACTCAACCACTGAAAAAACCTTAGAATTTATTCTTAAAGACTTAGCAACCAATACCCCTGAAATACTAGCTCTTCGCGCTCATATACTAAAATTACAGCCGTCATTGCAAGCAGCTGCTGAGCATCAAGCAAAACTTAAAAACCAGCTACCCAATATCAATTTCAACTATCAACCCATTGCACCATCACTTGAAGATAGTGCCCAACAAACATACACACCCACTATCATCGGCAAGACAATTGAGAAAAAGACAGAGTATTGTTGTACTTACCCCCCACATGAGTGGATTAGATTCAAAAAGGAAAATATTCCATTTGCATCAGATTATGCCGATGAGGCTCAAATCATCAGATCGTTTGGTATACGATTTGATCATATACGTTATATAAATCCAGAATCAGTAATCCTCTTTAAGCTTCTTCAAAAAACTCAAAATTCGAATCAAGTCAGTTGGGAAATTTCACCACCTTTTTTCTCAACAAATACATTAAGTATTCAACCAAAAGTAAGTTTCAGGAAAAGCCTGCCTGCACCCATAGCAAAAACGCCGCGATTGAAATTGACTTCAAGTAAATTTGATCCAAAAAAATCAATACAGACATTAGATCAAATAAAAATAGAGCATTCATTTTTAGAATTTTCGCCCAATTCAACCCATCACAAATCCCTATTAGACGCGATTTCTCAAGGCATTGCTGAAGCAGAAAAAGAAGAGAAGCACTACAAAGAAGAAAGCAGTAAATTCAAAGAAAGCTTTTGTGCTCAAAAGATGACCATCGCCAATTTGGAATCAATAAAGACTGCAAGAACCATTCTAGAAGATATCCAGAAAAATATTCATCACGCATTTCTTGCTATGCACGGACCAATCAGCTACTTTGCAAGAGTCCATCAAACTGATGAAAACTTTAACCTTTTTCTAAAAACATTCGCCAAAATACCTGACCTTGCTCAAGAAGATCTATGGTGCGAACCAGATGCCTATGAAAATTTTATGCTCATGGCAAAAACCTGGCTTTGGACGCAAACTCATATTCAACACCATGAAAGACTTTTAAAAGTAACCCAAGAGCCTGAATTACTATTTAAAGAGTTAATTTTGAATCGTCAGTATGATTTTGATCACCCTTTTGCATACCTTATACTATTGATGGAATACCAAGAAAATGTGAGGCTAAGGCCCTCTCAAATTCAAATGATTAATCAATTGTGTACATTAGAAAATGGTAAATTTCCAGACAGAATTATAGAAGCAATTATGGGCGATGGCAAAACCTTTGTTGCCCCGATTGTTGCCGTTGCCAGAGCCAGAGCTCTTCCAGAAAAACTCAGCATTCTTCAATTACCAATGAGTATTTTTAAACAACAACAATCCGGCGTCAATCAACAAATGAAGAAAATACTTGGGTTTGAACCCGGTGTTTTTATTTACTCTCGAGAAATGAGGATCCAAAGCTGGAAAAGCATTTTAGATCAATTTCAAACACTTAAGAATAGTGGGATTCCACTGATCACCACTGCAGAAACAATTGCCTGCTTGCATTTATCTTATCTTGACAACCAAACTGACGACCCATCTCTTAAAGCGATAATACAATTAATCAGAAATGAAAGCGCCATATGCACCGATGAATTTGACTCTGTTTTTGATAAAACACCCGTGATCTATTCAATCGGAGATCAAGGCTCTTTAGTGGATCTCAATCCGAAAACTACAGAAACATTGCATATCATGCTCCGCATACTCATGGAGGTTATGCTGGAAAATGATAGGGGGCTAAATAAAATCAGTGAAAACGATTACAATGAAAAAATATTACCCAGAATCATGGCCTTAATCAATGACAAGAAATCGCTAAATCCCGAAAAATATCCTCCTCATACTGCCGTCATTCCCAAATTTAAAAGCGCGTATCAACATTCAGTCAGAGATATGTCTGAGTTCATGAGAAGCCCAAAGTTAACTATAAAAGAAATAGAAAACCTGTTTCGAGATCAAAAAAATCAAAGCGCCATGCTTGACCTAAAATTGGTTCACTATTTGATACACACCATCTTCCCTCAGGTACTGATCATGCCTGCTGGCTTAGTCTATGGTCGCAGCCAAAATAATATAAGCTCACATGTGGTTGTTCCCTATCGCAATGGCAAAGAATGCATTGGCTCAAGGTATAATAATCCTTACATCACACTCACACTGACAATGATTCAATCATTCCGTGATGGCATCACACAGCATCAATTACAGGCATTGATTGTTCGACTTTTACCTGAATATCAACAGCAATTCACCGCTTGCAGTAGCAGCTCACTTAAAATTTGCGGTAAGCTAGGAAAGATTTTTGATCGAGCCTCTTTCCCAGACTTTTATGATGGGCTTCACCAGCTGGATATTGACTCACCACTGCTTGAACAAAAAGTGGAAAAACTCTATCAATCCTTGATCAAAGACCTCTCATCGATTGAGTTCTATAAGGCACAAGAAGCAATTGCCCTTCATACCATATTGCCGGGTGTTCATTATAATAAAACAAAAATTAAACACCCATGGGCCAGTGCCCCTAAAAATGCAGGATTTAGTGGCACAACGCACAACATGGCCCTATTTCCATTTCATCAAGCTCCTTCCAGCAAAATTATCGATGGTCGCACCTTGCTGAAACTGAAAAGATGTCATCCGAAATTTTACCCAGAAAGCTTTTTATCAGATTCATCATGGCTTGAGACCTACCTTACTGAAAAACCCTTAACACGTGCAGTCATTGATGCTGGATCCTTATTAAGCATCAAAGACATGCATGATTATGTTAAATCCAACATCAATATGATTTGTGATAAAACCGGCTGCTCTGTGGTACTTTATTTCCAAGAGTCCGGTTTCTTTGCACTAAATCAAAACCATTCCACCCCCATTTCTCTTAATTCATTTAATCGCTCAGATATTGATAACTGCCTACAAGTTCCATTTGATCAACGCTTTGTTTTTTTCTCACCAGCATACTGTCGTGGTTCCGATTTGCTACTTATGAACAATGCCAACGGCCTGGTGATGATCCGAAAGGATTGCCAATTATCTGATACATTACAGGCTATCATGCGACTAAGACAGTTTGGCTCTCAAACAGTTGACCTATTACTTGAAAATGAATTAATGGCATTAATTTCCACTTCCCCAAAAGACACAATCACTGTTGATAGTTGGTGGCAAAAGACCTGCCAACTTGATCAATCTCGCTTACAGGAACAAATCATATCGTATACCAATGATTATATCATCTCTCTTTTCCATGACCTCATATGGAAAAAAATCCAAAACCCAAAATTGCCAAAGAGCACCAAAAATGCTTTCCTTACAAAAAGCCCAGATCTGCTTGAGCGTATCCAACTTTGCTATGAATCAGCAGATCCAACCCAAGCCTTCAAAGCACTTATTGTGGATTTATCTCAATTTTATCAGCAGCAATATAAAGCCATAATAACTCCAGATGAAATTACAACAGCCACTCAAAAGGCTAGCGAATTACTTCAAATGATGCAGCCACACCTTCCAGAATTCATCCGACTAATTAATAAAAAAACCACTCATGAAGATGCAAAAGAAACCGTACAAGAGCAGGAGCAGGTCAAACAACAAGCACACGAGCAGCAGCGTGAAGCAGAAAAATCCTGCAAGATTACCCACCCAGCTATGAAAATTGGGGACAAGCTAGATCCAATTTCAATCAGTGAGCTATTACCAAGTTTCCCAAAACAAATGATGGTCAGCAAAAATTATAGAGAGGTCTCTGAAGCTTCTTTTGCTAAGCAAACCCTGTACCCTGTTTTATATGTCCTGAAAACTTCAAATCAATGGATCATTATTTCTGAGGCTGATAAAAACTTATATGATCGACACGCACTGACTATGAGCAGGGATATCGCGGATGGAAACAAGCAAATCCTGGACATGCTCCTACTGCAACAGGATGATCACCAACTTGCTTCGCTCAGTGACCAGGAGCTGGATTACTATATCTACACACTCATGCTCAGCGGCCATTTTGAGCAATTAAAAAAATACCTTTCAGATAAAGACAGTCCATTATCAATAAAGATTGTAAATATTCAATTTAACAGCCATCACTCCCAACTCTTCAAAGAGCTAAAGATCATTGCTCCCAATCAGCAAAGGCAAATTGAAAATTTAGATAAAACCGATATGAACAGGTCCATTCAACAATTGAAAAAGCTCTTCAATAATGCCCGTACTCAATTCTATCATGCACATAGAATCGAGCAAACATACGGCAAAAAATTCAGGGATATCATACGCAATAAAATATACGCCAGATCCACTCACCCACGAACCCCACCAGTCCAAAAAAATCAGCTCATTGAGTCTATTGATAAAACTCAATCACAAAAAACATGGCAATTTCTTTCAACACTTCTGGTCTTATCACTGATTTTCACTGCTGTCTACTTTAGCAGTATTTTTTGGTTGAAACTTAGCGTTCTAGCCAGTACTCTCCAAATGCTGCAACACATGTTTGCTGAAAATCAACATAAAAAACAAATGTTGAGCAAAACACCTCTTTCTTTCTATATGTTTATGAATCCCCTTGGATTTATGCAAACAAATGTACCAGAGCAAGCGCATAACTCCTTAGCATTTCGGTGCATTAAAATAACAAATCAAATACAAACAAGCTTAATTTACCTTATGCCACTGCTGTTAACTCTTGCGCTATTTAACGCACAATTATCAGCTATCCTACTGATACCCATTATTTTACAAGGTCTGCTATTGGGTGTGAAATCCACCTTAATGACCCACGCTTTTAAAAAATGGTTCCCTGATGTAAAGCCCTATAAAAGTGAAAATCAGCCTACAGCACTTTACACATTAATAGACCAAAGTGATCCAGAAAAACGCACTCAGGAGCAAAGGACAATAATTGCACCACTCATCCTTGATGGCAGGATTTCATCAATACCAAAACTAAGTCAATATCCTAATAAAAAAGAACGTCTTAAAGTCGCTCTAGCAATATTAGAATATGCAAACAATCATCTAATCAGTATATCTGGCATTCCCGATGATTATTTTTCCGAGTTACTATTCCACGCAAGGGCCCTAGACACAGAAAGTCATCTTTACATTTTAAACTTACTTAAAGCACATGCTCTGAAAGAAGTTAAAACACCCCCCACTCAAAACAAGTCCACACTGAATGATCTTATGATTAAATACTCACCATCCAGAAGGAAACTTGCTCAAAGTGCTGGCCATTCTCTAAGCAGGCTCTCTATCCTGTCCTCAACTGAGCTTGCAGGAAAACTACACATTAAACCATCGTCTGATAGCGCTCAAAAAACCATGTGGCTAAAAAAAATCAATGAAGCAAGTCCAGGGAAAATCCAAAGCTGGCTTGAGCAAATCCAAAAAACTTTGGGTCCAAAAAATGAGCTCCATCAGGATGATACCAAACACATTCTTCAAGAACTCTTTGAGCATGAAGTCAGTATAGGGCAAGACAAGATCCCAAGTTTTGCTTGTGCATTGATCATTGAGAAATCAAGAAATTCTGCTGTTTTTCCTGAAAGTGCATCGCCCGCCCGATCTAAGATACCTTCTATTTATGCCTATATAGACACAAGAAAAAGACTCATTTTATCTGATACCCCATCAGCGCAAACACAGTATCACTTTGATCATTCTACGCATGCTTCTGTCACTGAGCTAGTGCGATTCATCTCTGAGCAAAACATCAATAATATGTCCCAAGAGCTATTTGAAGCATTGCTTCAATTTCTTAAAAAACCTTCCAAATTGGATATAAACGCCATGACTGCGCTCAAATTAAAATTTACATTCCCAGCAGAAAAAAGTGATTTAAGCCCCAAGTCCATCCAGGAAATTAGCAAGCGATTTGAAGTCGTAAATCACCTTAGTAAAATCGAAATTCTCTTTCAAAATCATTCAAAAAGCATACTAAGTACAAACCTACCTGAAAAAATTCAAAAAATGTATGGTCCCATGAGCTGTCAGCTTATTTTCTAAAAACGAAAGGTCTATTTAGAAGAAATACGCAGGTTGAAAATGAAATTCGTGCATCAGGTTAACTGAATAAACTCACAAAGTCACCTGCAATTTAACTGACTTTAAAAGACCAAAATAAGAAAATCATCTGAGAGAATTTATAGAATTTTCAACACACCCAGCAAAAGATATCTGGCAAAGGATAAACCTTACCAATAAATACTGATGTAAAATCTGCCAGATCTTACCAGCCATTAATAAAAGATCATTTCAAATACATGAAAGAAGAACCTGGCTTAATTCAGCCCAGCTTATTTCTATACAGAATTCTTGTCATAACGCTTGCGCTCATGGGCTTTAAGATAGCGCTTTCTTAGCCTAATTGCGCTGGGCGTAATCTCAACAAGCTCATCATCATTGATAAATGACAAGGCATATTCAAGTGTCAACGGAATGGGCGGGGTTAGCTGGATATTTTCATCAGACCCACTGGCTCGAATATTAGTTAGCTGCTTACCTTTTAGCACGTTAACCACCAAATCATTCTCCTTAGCGCAAACGCCGACCACCATCCCTTCATAAACGATTGTTTGTGGATGAATAAACAGTCTTCCTCTATCCTGCAGATTAAATAACGCATAAGCCACAGCCTGCCCATCCCCCATCGCTACCATAGCACCTTGCTTTCTTCGAGCTAATGCCTGCTGAACGACCGGTGCATAATGAGAAAATATTCTAGAAAAAATGCCTGTTCCTGATGTCATTGAGAGAAATTCAGGGTAAAAACCAATCAGCCCTCGAGTTGGGCAGCTGTACTCAACAATCATACGTCCCTCCTGTCCAGGACGCATATTAACAAGCTCAGCTTTACGCATGCCCATTTCATCCATCACCACACCTTGATGTGTAGATTCAATATCCAAAATCACATCCTCATAAGGCTCAGACCAAACACCATCAACCTCTTTTTGTATCACTCTTGGGCGAGAAACAGCCAGTTCAAATCCTTCACGACGCATGGTTTCAATTAGAATTGACAAATGCAACTCTCCACGCCCTGATACCATAAAAGAATCTTTTTGCTCCATTTCTTCAACACGAAGTGCCACATTGTGTTTAGTTTCATCAAACAGGCGCTCACGAAGTTGCCTTGAGGTAACAAAATCACCTTCTTTGCCCGCCAGAGGTGACTGATTAACAGAAAATGTCATATTAATGGTAGGCTCATCCACAGTTAGCATGGGCAAAGCCTCAATTTTCTCCGGGGCACAAATAGTATCTGATATATGAAGATCCTCAAGGCCTGCAACACAAATAACATCACCAGCTGAGGCACTCTCAACATTGATACGGCTAATACCTTGGTGAGTCATGATTTGGTTGATCCTGCCCTTCCTAACATTGCCATCGCGGTCAATCACGCTGACAGCCTGACCCAATTTCACAGAACCACGATGCACCCGCCCAAGACCAATCATTCCAATATAACTAGAATAATCCAGGGCTGAAATTTGCATTTGAAAGGGCCCTTCTTTTTTAACGTTCGGGCTTGGCAAATTTTCAACCATCCAATCCAACAAAGGCTCCATTGTGTCTGAGGGCTGATTTAAGTCAAGTGTTGCAAATCCCTGCAAGGCAGAGGCATAAATGACAGGAAAGTCAAGCTGCTCATCACTGGCCTCTAAGTTAACAAACAAATCAAATACACGGTCAATGGCCATATCTGGATCAGCACCTGGACGATCTATTTTATTAATAACAACAATCGGCTTCAGTCCCCACTGAAATGCTTTTTGAGTGACAAAACGAGTTTGAGGCATCGGGCCTTCAGCGGCATCAACCACCAACATCACAGCATCCACCATTGAAAGAATGCGCTCAACCTCGCCACCAAAATCAGCATGACCTGGCGTATCAATGATATTGATATGCACATCTTTCCATACAATCCCCGTATTTTTGGCCAAAATGGTAATTCCACGCTCTTTTTCTAATTCATTACTATCCATGATCCGATTTTCAGTCTGACCACGCTCAAGCGCTCCACTGGTTTGTAATAAACGATCCACCAAAGTGGTTTTCCCATGATCAACGTGGGCAATAATAGCAACATTTTTAATTTTCTTCATAGATAAAAGCATTTTAAACTGTCACCAGATTGCAGCAAAAAATAAGTAAAATCAATTTTTTTCTTTCATGAGCACAGCATAATAGATTGGGCCAAGCCCTTCACATAAATGTGGAAGTAACAACCTTCCATATTTTGTTTTCTGCCCCTTTAAATCCAAATCAATGATTTGAGCGGCTCTTTTCTTCAAAAAGCGCTCAATAACCCCATCATTCTCAAGCATTGAAATCGAACATGTCGAATAAACCAAGCGACCACCTGGCAAAAGAGCATCCCAGGCTCGGCATAACAGTGCATGCTGCTCATGTGATAAATACTTACTGCGACCTGGTCGCCAATCACCCAGTATCTCTTTCTCAACCCAATGTCGTTCACTTGAGCAAGGGGCATCCAACAAAATACGATCAAATTGCTCAGAATAATGCCTTTCAAGTAACTGATGCTGCTCAATCGTATACCCCGTACGAAACGAGTACTGCGCTAAATTTTGCCGTAACCGTATCAGTCGACTGGATGAAACATCGCATGCCAGCAACTGACTCTGCTCACTCATGGCTCTTAGTATCATCAAGGATTTTCCACCCGGTGCAGCACAAGCATCAAGAATTTGATGATCACCCACCAAACCCAGAGCCAAAACAGGGTAAATAGAGGCAGGATCCAAATGATACCCCTGGACCTGCTCAAAGGGATCAATACCTGGTATGCCCTCATAGACTTTGTTGAAATCAGCCACCAGTGATATATAGTTTTTCCTCTTTTGTTTGAGTGATTCATACAGCTGCGGCCAGTGTGGCCCATACTGAGCTGAGTAAAACATTTCAAACAATGCCTTGCCATCTTTTTTCCTTGCCATTCGCCAACCGCTGCTTAATAATAAAACATGCTACATCCTATCTTAAATCCACTGATTCTGGGAACATTTTTCGAATATTTTGATATCGTGCTTTTTGTATCATTTTCAATCATTATTCTTCCCAAACTTGTACCCTTGGCTTTTCAAAGTCATTTATTGGTCCTCTGTAGCTTCTGGTCAAGACCCATATTTGCTTATTTCTGGGATTATTATTCATCCAAGTATCAACCTGACAAATCACTGCGTTATGGCATTTTTCTGATGAGCGGCGCGACTTTAGGTATTGCAATGCTTCCTTTTGAGAGCCATCCATATACCAGTACCATTTGCCTGTTCATGCTAAGACTAATCCAAGTGGCTGCTTTCTCAAGCCAGTTCCCGACTGCGCTTTATTTACTTTGTCAAACTCAAAAAGAATCCATTCACTGGTTGTACGTAGCCACTGCACTGGGAGCAGTTTTTGCAAACCTATCCATATTTTTCATCGAGCAGGGACTGGCCTGGCGCCTACCATTCATTCTAAGTGCCCTTATGCTCCT
>VGUW01000025.1 GCA_016874185.1 Gammaproteobacteria bacterium | reverse complement strand
GACTTACGAGCCTATAATTCGGGTATCACTGCCCAATGGTCAGGCTCAACAACTGGATATGGATGGTTTAAAACTATTCCTAATAGACCTTGCCAAAGGCTTAGAGGGCATCAACATTGACTCCTTAATTACTGAAACCTATCGCTCTTTGTATGATAAAATCCCTTATAAAGAAGTGAATGATGCCTTGGTTCTTGTTGCCAGAACACGCATTGAGTTAAATCCCCAGTATAGTTTGCTTGCAGCACGCCTTCTAAAGCATAAACTCACTGAAGAGGTCATCTCAACCCTCTCAAATGAATCCGCACACATTCAGCTCAAGCAGGCAAATTTTGACTATTCTCATATTTTCAGTCAATACATTGCCAAAGGCATTGAAAATGAGCTGCTGACTCCTCATCTGCTGAACTTTGATCTTGAGCGAATCGAGGCAGCAATTGATACAAGCAAAGACCAACACCTGACTTATCTTGCGATGCAAACCCTGTACGATCGTTACTTTGTTCACATCAAAGGCAATCACATTGAGCTGCCCCAGTTTTTCTTTATGCGGGTTGCGATGGGTCTATGTTTGAATGAAAAAAACCGCAAAGAAGAGCTGGCCATTTCATTTTACAACATGCTATCTAGCCTTGACTACATGTGTTCAACACCGACTTTATTTAATTCAGGAACCAATAGACCGCAACTATCAAGCTGTTTTCTCAGCACCATGGGCGATAGCTTAACTGAAATTTTCCAAGGCATTAGTGATAATGCGCAGTTATCAAAATACGCCGGCGGTCTTGGCAACGACTGGACCAATATCCGTGCCAATGGCAGTTTCATCAAAGGCACAAACGGTAAATCCTCCGGCGTTATTCCGTTTCTGAACGTCACTGATGCCGCTGCAAGTGCAGTGAACCAAGGTGGCAAAAGAGATGGTGCAATTTGCGCATATCTGGAAGCATGGCACGGCGATGTCCTTGACTTCCTTGAATTGCGAAAAAATACCGGCGATGACCGCAGACGTACTCATGACATGAATACTGCTATCTGGATACCTGATCTACTGATGCAGCGGGTTTTTGAAAAGAAAATGTGGACTCTCTTTTCACCAGACCAGGTTCCAGGTCTACATGATGCTTATGGAGAAAAATTCACAGCACTTTATGAAAAATACGAACTTGAGGCCAGCGAAGGAAAGATCAAAGGCAAGCAAATCGATGCCTTAACATTATGGCGCAAAATCTTAAGCATGCTATTTGAAACAGGCCATCCCTGGATTACTTTCAAGGACCCTTGCAATATTCGCTCTCCCCAACAACATGCCGGGGTCATTCACTCATCCAACTTATGCACTGAAATCACTTTAAATACCTCTGCTGATGAAGTGGCAGTTTGCAATTTGGGGAGTATTAACCTATCTGCGCACATCAGCTCCGACGGAAGCTCGTTTGACAAAAGCAAGCTTGAAAAAACCATCGGCTTAGCCATTCGATTACTTGATAACGTCATTGACTGCAATCACTACCCGATCGAGGCTGCACGCCGATCAAACTTACGTCACCGACCCATTGGTCTTGGCGTCATGGGGCTTCAAGATGCTCTGCATAAACTTAATATCGCGATTGAATCAGAGCAAGCTGTTGAATTCTCTGATCAAATTATGGAGCAAATCAGTTATTTCGCCATTGATGCCTCAATTAATCTTGCCAAAGAACGGGGATCATATCCATCATACGAAGGTTCACTGTGGAGTAAAAATATTCTACCAATCGACTCTCTTCAATTATTAATCAAGCAACGAGGCGATTATATTGATGTTGATACATCCAGCAAATTAGACTGGCAACCCCTCAGGGATAAACTGGCCAACTATGGTATCCGTAACTCCAACTTAATGGCAATTGCACCAACAGCCACCATTTCTAATATTTGTAATGTGTCACAATCCATAGAGCCTACGTACCTAAATCTTTCAGTTAAATCAAATATGTCTGGAGAATTTACCATCATTAATCCAGCACTGATTGCGGAATTAAAGAAATTAAATCTCTGGGGTCCAACTATGCTAAATCAGCTTAAGATGGAGGATGGTAGCATTCAAAATATCACGCAAATCCCACAGCATTTGCGTGAAAGGTTTAAAACAGCATTTGAAATAGACCCAACATGGTTGATCAAAGCCGCCTCACGCCGGCAAAAATGGATTGATCAAAGCCAATCACTTAACATGTACATGGCGCGACCATCAGGCCGTCAACTTGACATTCTCTACAAGGCCGCATGGATTCATGGACTTAAAACAACTTACTATCTTCGAAGTTTAGGCGCCTCATCTACTGAAAAGGCCACTTATGAAGACCGTAAATTAAATGCTGTCAAGAGGGATGTTAACCAATGTTCTATTGACGATCCAAGCTGTGAAGCTTGCCAATAATTTAAACCAGGAGATGATATAATGAGTACATCAACAACACCCACCGGACTAAGCGCAAAAGAAGTTGCAAATGCTGGTATCGCCCATATTGTTTTAGGCACCAAAGCTGCTGATGCGAGCCAAAAGAGAATCATCAACAGTGGTGAAGATTGGGATCTAAACCAGTTGGTGCCATTTAAACACCTATTCGCATGGGAAAAATACCTCGATGCTTGTAAAAATCACTGGATGCCCAATGAAATTGACATGACCAAAGATATTAACCTTTGGCGAAGTGACGATGGATTAACCGCTCAAGAAAAACGGATTATAGAAATGAGCTTGGGTTTTTTTGCAACAGCTGATTCACTGGTTGCTAATAATCTTGTTCTTGCTATCTACAAACACATTACCAGCCCTGAGTGTCGACAATACCTGCTCAGGCAGGCATTTGAAGAAGCACTTCATACCCATTCTTACCAACACATCGTTCAAAGCCTGGGCTTGGATGAAAAGCGCATTTTTAACATGTATCGTGAAGTTCCCTCTGTTGCAGCCAAGGCCAATTGGGCACTGCCTTTTACCCGCAGTCTTGCTGATAAGAATTTTAGCACCGGCACACAGGCTGACAACCAGCGCTTTCTTCGAGACCTGATTGTTTTCTATCTAATATTTGAAGGTATTTTCTTCTACGTTGGCTTTGTACAGATCCTTTCCATGGGAAGACGCAATAAAATGACTGGAACCTCAGAGCAATTCCAATACATTTTACGGGATGAGTCGATGCACTTAAATTTTGGTATAGATATGATCAACCAGTTAATTATAGAAAACCCAGAGGTTTGGACACAGGCCTTCCAAGATGAAGTTCGCTCACTGATCCGTCAAGGCGTTGAACTGGAATACCAATATGCCGAAGACACGATTGAAGACGGTATTCTTGGACTAAACCGACAAATGTTCCGTGAATATCTTGAAATTATCGCCAATCGACGTCTGGCACAAATCGGACTTGACCCAGAATTCCCAAATCATGTAAATCCCTTCCCATGGATGAGTGAAGTCATGGACCTGAGGAAAGAGAAAAACTTTTTTGAAACCAGAGTGACTGAATACCAAACTGGAGGAGCTTTAAGCTGGGATGATGAATAATTGTCATTTTCCACTTCTCTTTAATAAGGAATATGTTACAATACTGTTCCCCTAAACCTCGCTCTGTTAAAAGCAGGGCAGCGGGCGCTGACTTTCGGGTCAGCGTTTTTTTAAGAATATGAAGCATACCATCGACTACATCGGCATTTATGGCCCAACCGCATCTGGCAAAACGGCAATCAGTCTAGAGTTAGCCAGACAATACCCGATAGAAATCATCAGTGTTGACTCAGCGCTTGTCTATCAAGAGATGGATATAGGTACAGCAAAACCAAGCATTGAGCAACAATCAACATGTCAACACCATCTGATTGACATTATAACCCCAGATCAAAACTTTTCAGTGGGTCAATTTCATGAAAAAGCCATCAGTCTCATTAAGGACATTCGTTCACGCCATAAAGTCCCACTTTTGGTTGGAGGAACCGCGCTTTATTTCCAAAGCCTATCTAAGGGATATGCCAATCTGCCTGTGATTACAGATGCAACATGCAGCCATGTTACAGCTCAGATTCATGAGCAGGGTCTGGAGAGGGTTTTTCAACATTTATGCAGCATTGACTTAAGACACCAGCAGATTAAACCCAATGACAAGCAACGCATCAACCGCGCTGCATGTGTTTATTTTCAAACCAAGCAGTCAATTTTTGACTTCTGGACTGACCAGAAAGCACAGCTAGATGGTCACATATTTTCCCTCAATATCCTTGAGCGAACAGTATTAAAAGAACAAATAAATCATCGATTGTCTCAAATGTTAGAGCAGGGCCTCATCGATGAAACAGAGCATATCATTCACAAATACCACTTATTGCCTGAACATAATAGCATGCGCTGCGTTGGCTATCGACAAATTTATGATATGCTCAGAGGCATCATGCCCAAAACCGACCTTAAAAATAGAATTTACTATGCCACTTGTCAGTATGCAAAACGTCAATTAACCTGGCTGAATCTTTTGAAAACAGAACGTATCACTGAAAAAAGCCATCTGTATAAAATAGACTTAAGCATTAATAAAATGCTATCTGAAAAAACCTTTTAAGTTTAGTTTCAGATTCAAATATCTAAAATAAGGCTGGATGTTAAATTTTAAACCTGTTATTATTGAATAAATTGCAATCTTTTTTATAACAAGTGAAGGAGTAAATAACATGACTGTCATCAAAGGGCAAACACTACAAGATCCATTTCTAAATGCATTAAGAAGACAACGGGTTCCTGTGTCAATCTACTTGACCAACGGTATTAAACTACAAGGCGTCGTTGCAGCATTTGATCAATATGTTGTCTTGCTAAAAAACAATACAAAACAAATGGTTTTTAAACATGCTGTTGCAACAATTGTGCCATCAAGAAATATTTTATGGGGCGAGGGTGAATTATCTGGCGCAGCTGGATCAACAGAGAACTTTACCATTCACCAAGATGAGCAAGAGCCAATTGAGAATTTCTAATTGAGGAACCTCACAAAAGCGTTATTGGTTTATATACAGCATCAACAATCAGCACTTATGTCTCCGGATGAATTCATTCAGCTCTGTGAGTCCTCTGGTGCTAATTGTGTTTTTATTTGCCAATTAAACCTTCGCAATATCAATCCTAGAACATACCTCTCTAAAGGCCTTCTTGAGTATCTTAACCAGGTCAGCTCTCAGATCCGTCCAGATATTATTATCTTCAGTCATGAGCTTCAAGCCAAGCACCAGAAAAACTTGGTTGAAACACTAAAGCAGATACCGATTAGTGACATCAACGAAGTCATTCTTGATATTTTTGCCAAACGTGCACAAAGCCATATCGGAAAAGTTCAAGTTGAGTTAGCACAAATGCAGCATTTGGCTACGCGCTTGGTTGGAGGCTGGACTCATCTTGAGCGTCAAAAAGGTGGTATTGGCCTTCGTGGACCTGGAGAGAAGCAGCTTGAAACAGATCGAAGACTCCTCAAAAAACGCATCACCAAACTTGAGCAAGACCTAGAGGCACTGAAAACACATCGCAGGAGCACACAGAAAAAAAGACGCAGCCTTCCGATATTTCAAGTAGCACTGGTTGGCTACACCAATGCAGGAAAATCAACACTATTTAATCAGTTAACTGGGCAGGATGCCTTCACTGCTGACCAGCTTTTTGCCACACTGGATCCGATGGTAAGAAAATTTAAAAATTCGGAAAACTTGCCCATTTGCATTTCCGATACTGTTGGGTTTATGTCTAATCTACCGCAGGTTCTAATGAATGCTTTTCATGCCACTTTAGATGAAGTTTGCGATGCGCATCTGATTTTGCATGTTATTGATGCATCTGACCCTCAGTGTAAGAAAAAAGAAAAGGTTGTTATTCAAACCTTGAAGTCACTGGATATTAATCTTGACAACATGCTCACCGTCTACAATAAAATCGATGTTGAGCCAACAACCTTTATTTCTGAGGATACAATTTGTATCAGCGCCAAAGAAGGAACAGGACTCTCCTCCTTAAAAACAATCATAACCGATTGTTTTAAACAGTATACGCCTTGAAATTTATACATCTTTGCGCTATTAATAGGAAGGATATAGAAGGAATCTCAATGACCCAAACCAAACCCGTTCCCTATAGGAATGATCCCTGGTCACGACCTGATCGCAATAATCAACCCCCAGAGCTTGATAAAGTGGTTAAAGAATTTTTTAAAAAATTCAGCAATAATGGCAGTGCCGCCTTCAACTTTTCCATAATCATTATCCTTTTTGCAACCATTGCCATTTGGGCTATGGCGGGCTTTTTCGTGATTTCAGAAGGACAAACTGCTGTGATTCTAAGATTGGGAGAATTTAATCGTGAGCTGGGTAGGGGACTTAAGTGGTACGCTCCCATTATTGAACAAAAATATGTTGTATCCACTGATCGTATCTCAACCTATGAATATGAGGCCGAAATGCTCACGACGGATGAGAACTATGCCAAAGTTAAAGTTGCACTTCTTTATCGTGTTCTATCTCCATCGGACTATCTGTTTAATTTAAAAGATCCTATCGATACTCTAAAAGAAGTCACTGCCAGTGCACTGCGACAGGTTGTGGGTAAATCCACACTTGACGAAGTTCTTTCATCAGGAAAAGAACAGGTGCGCAAGGAGATTGAGGAAACTGTGGTTAGCACCCTTGGAAGCTACAAAATGGGAATTCAAGTAAGAGGTGTTAAACTGCTTGCAGCACTCCCACCCACACAAGTTTCTGAGGCATTCGAAGATGCCATTAAAGCCAGGGAGGATGAGCAGCGATTTATCAACATTGCGGAAGCTTATTACAACGAAATACTTCCAAAAGCCAAGGGAAAAGCCAGCCGTATCTTAAATGAAGCCACGGCCATCAAAGAATCTACCATTTTAAATGCTAAAGCTGAAGTTGAGGGCTTTAATGCACTAATCCCAATATACAGAAAAGATCCTGCACTTTTGACCACTCGATTGTACATTCAAACCATGGAATCCATCTTTGCTAAAACACCGAAGATCCTCATGAATGGCGATAAAAACATTTCATACATACCGCTTGCTGACTTAATTAGTAATGCGAAAAGGAGTTCATCATGAATAACACGAATTCTGCAGTGACATTATTGACAATTATACTTGGGTTTTTAATGCTTCTATCAAGCAGCATCTTCATCGTCACTGAGGGAGAGGTTAGTATGGTTCTTCGTATTGGAAAATTCATCACTGAAAATGACAACTCACCCGTGATGTATCGACCTGGACTCCACTTTAAGGCTCCTATACTCGATAAAGTCGTTAAGCTTAGTACTAAAATCCAATCGATCAACGAACAGGCCACACGAATTTTAACCAAAGAACAGAAGCCGGTTGAGGTTGACTATTTTGTGAAATGGAAAATCGTTGATTTTGAAAAATTCTATAAGGCAACAATCGCTGCCTCTTCTTCACGCCCCGATTTATCAAACGCAGTTGAGAATCAGCAGGCAGAATATTTTCTTAAAAACAACGTAGCTGATGCACTTAGATCTATTTTTGGCGCAAAGAATCTTCATGAGATCATATCAGGAGGACGTGATAACATTCTCCACGAGCTAAGAGACAAGTCCAGTGAGGGAGCGCAAACCTTTGGTATCCAAGTGATTGATGTTCGAATCAAAAAGCTGGATTATCCCCGTGAAATATCAACATCTGTTTATCAAAGGATGCGAACAAAGCGTCAGCAAGTCGCTAACCTTTACAGAGCCAACGGTGAATTTGCAGCGGAGAAAATCCGCTCAAATGCTGACAAAGAGTATCGCTTGATTATTGCTGATGCTGAAAAAGAAGCCGCTAAAACCGTAGCCCTGGGTGAAAAACAGGCCTCTGAAATATATGACCAGGCATATTCTCAATCCAAAGAGCTTTATCAATTATATCGCAAATTAGAGAGCTATAAGAAAAGTCTAAGTGAAAAAGATTTATTACTCATAGATCCTAAGTCTTATTCATTCTTTAATGAATTTATAAAACTTGAGAACAAATCATCCAATTAAAAGGCGTTTCACTTGGATCGTATCGTTGATGGGCCTCATGTGAGAACTTTTTATAAATAGGGCAAAGAGGAGAGGGTAGCACATTATCTTATTTTCTTGTCCTTCATGTTGATTTTTATTAAGCATCCACCTAACTTCTCAATTGGTCACAGCTCATATGAATTTTTTACATTATATTTGCTTTAGCTTATCTTGGCTTGCGCTTATTCAATTTGAATCAACTTATATTTATCCGGTTCTGACATACATTGTCCTATTTATAATCACCTCAAAGCAACCATTGCAATGTAGCAAAATTATTCTTACCCTCACTGGTATAGGACTTTTAATAGACTTCGTTTTTATATATTTTCATATTATTGAATTTGCTAACCATAATAGCCCCATACCGCCGCTTTGGTATATTTGCCTTTGGCCTTTATTTGCAACTGCTGCACAAAGTTCACTGAGGGTATTTATCAATACCCACATTCTTGCTCAAATACTCATGGGCGCATTTTCCAGTTACTTGGCGTTCCATTTTGGAACTCAAATCAACCAAAATGTTCACGTTCATCATTTTTTACCAATCATCATTTGCTGGGCATTCATCTTTCCATTGTCATTAAAGCTCAGTAAAAAGCCGACTTGAGAAAAGATCATGATGATTGCATGTCTGATTTATAAAAACCTTATATAATAAAAATATGACTCAATTAATTGCACATCGAGGGGCCAGCTTTTTTGCACCAGAAAATACAATGGATGCATTTTACCTGGCATATCATATGGGCTTAAAACATATGGAATGTGATGTTGTTTTAACAAAAGACAGCATTCCTATCATCATTCATGACAACACACTGGATAGAACCACCAGCGGCACTGGTGTGGTCAGTGAAACTTATTTTAGAAACATTCAATCTCTTTCTGCTGGTAAATGGTTTGCTAAAAGTTTTGAAGATTCCCATGTCCCAACACTTCAAGAACTTTTAAAATGGCAAAAAACACAACACATCACACTTAACATAGAAATAAAACCCATAGCACTTCCATTACTTAAAAAAAACCTCTCTATCATCATGAATTGTATTCACAAGTATGGCGACATCGATAAAATCAGACTCCTAAGTTTTCAACCTGAGATTTTTCAGCAGCTAAAAATAATCGAAAATCAATTACCGTGTGCTCTGGGAGTTACTCACTGCCATCAGCAAACAGTAACTAAAGCCCTCCAAATAGGTTGCATACAAATTAATATGCACCATGCATTTATTAGCGCCAACCATGTAAATATGATTCATCAAGCAAATCTAAAAATAGGAGCATATACTGTTAATGATTATCATGAATTATTAAGACTAAAGTCATTACATATTGATGAGGTATTTACAGATAACCCACACATTCAAAATTCCTGATCTATGGTTTATTATCCGATCCCTGCGCAGGATTTGTCCCCAAATTAGGATTAAAATTTATCTGACCTCTATCATTATGATAAATTTTTTTTTCCATATAAATATCCCCTGATCTAAGGCAGCCCCCACCAAGTTTTCCGCTGCCCAACATGTCATCCTCAACACATGATTGCACAATTACTTTTAAATTCAACCCTTGTTTTTTTAATAAGGCATCGATTGCAGCTTTTGTATCAATTTCCCAACCCAATAGAGGAAGAATAATGCTTGCAACAGGGAGATAGCCAAAATGGGCCTTAGAGTTACAAACTTTCGATAGAGTTTCAAAACTGCGATCAATCACAATTTCAAACTCTGTTAATTGATCAAATGGTATTTCTTTTTTCTCTTTTTTTTCTATAATATTTTGCAATACTAGAGCTAATATGGCTCCACCCATCGACCTTCCAACTAAGCAAAGCTTTGTTGCACCGCCTAATTCGTCCCCTATTTTCTTTGTATAATGATTGACCAAATCTGCTGCACTGATCGCAGATGAAAGTTCAGGATCTGAATGCGAAAGATATAACTCTTTATCAAAATTCTGTTTACGTCGAGGTGGAATATAAACTTCATAAAGGTTAGATAAAAATTCAGCATTACCACCAAGAGTTACAAATAATTGATCCTTATTATGTTCTCTAAGTAAATCAGAATTATTTGATACATTTGTTTTAGATGTTATCCCTTTAAAAGCACTGGCTGGAATCAGAATAAAATGAACAAGTTTACAAATTAGCACTGTTATGGGGTTAACAATTTCTCTATCAACAAAAAATGAAATTGGCTTAAGAAAAATAAAATCAAAGGCACGACTCACCAACGTAATCGCAAGCAGCACCAAGAGAATAACATTTAACCATAGCTTAAATATCATTTCGCCAAAGGAATGTTTATAAGGTATATCTGGATTATATGAATTATTATCGGGCATGGCGAATAGTTATTTTATTTTATGGTTATTATATTTTTATTATAGCAGTTATTTTTCATCTTAGAAATCAGTGCTACATAATACTTCCAGTAAGAAGAATTACTGGAAGTATTATCTTATAGATAGCCATTATCTTCATGCTCAGCCCTTTTTCTGGGCATCAGCATTACTATCACCAAGCAACAGAATCTCAAGCAGGCTATTGATCGCATTTATTGCAACTTTCATCTGAAAATAATGAGTGACTGTTTATTGTGACTGATTTTTATTTAAATAACGTAGCACGCTGTGCATAAAAACAATCTCACATCTCAACAAAATGCTAAACCAATTTCCCACATCAAGACTTAAGTTAAAATTCCGTCCCCAATTAAGGTCCTTTTGGACTTGACTCATTATCCTCATCACTGAATTCAAAATCTGAGAAATCCAAGTCTCTTTCTGGCTCTGATTCATATCCACAATAAACCCTAAGTCGCCTGTGATGATTATTTCGCGGGTCATATTCCCTCTCCAAAAAATCACCCAGGCCAATTTTTCCAAAGAATTCACACAGAACATTCTTTTGACTTCTTCTGATAAGTACGAAAGAGCTTTCTTCATCGCTTTCGCTTTCATGATATACACGAAATTTTTCTATACATTCTTCCAATTCAAGCTTTGTAAACTGACCAATCTTTGTCTTGAGAGTACTGCAGATAGTTTCTTTAAATAATTCAGCACCCTGCCCCTGCATCCAAACATCTTGAATCGTAAAGAACCAAAAAATACATTGATTTAATAATCCACCTTTTTTATAAAGAAGCGGTGCTTCAGTTACCAATCGATTGAATGCACCTGTCGCAAATTCCCAATACCGGCATAAACTATTTGGATTCTCTTGTAAATACGACTGTATTTGCCACACCAAACTAAATTCCGGATCTTGTAAATCTATTAATTGATTTAAACTCACACATTTTATTAGCCAATCCTCAACCATTTCCTGATATGAATGGTGTAGTCGTGTTTTCTTTAATGATCCCAGTCTATGAATACAATCATAAATATCGATTGGAAGCTGTTTAAATGCTTCTAGATTAAGGTCATCTTCATCATCTTCAGGTTCGCAAATCCTCATCATTATAAATTCATATAGCACATGGTATGCTTTTGCTTTTAAAAGATCATGGCGGATCTGACCAATTCTTCTTAAAATATCAATATTTAAATTACCGGCATATCTCAGAACTTTTCCTTGATATTTTTTTATCAGCTGATCGCTCAGAAAGTCGCCCTTATTTAAGGGCTCAACGTACTGCTTATCTATCATCGCATCTATAGCCACTAAAAGCTCATTAAAATTTTTGACTTGTCTTAGACAATAACACATGTGTGCTACCAATAGCACACGATGTGGCTCTTGACTTTGACTTGATCGGTGTAGGAATTGAAGTTCCTGTTCATTGTGATGAGAATCTCTTATCAGCGCAACGGCGGTTTTAAATAAACAATTGTGAAATTTTAAACTATGAACCTCAGATCTAAGACCCATATATGGATCACTCTCCCAGCTTGCTTCTAAAAATAATTTAAAAGATTCGTAACTTTCTTTAGCTTCTTCTAACCTGGTGTATAAACTTTCTCTTACAGCTGGAAATACTAAATCATATGAATCCTCATCCCCTCTTTTATTTAGCTGGATTTGATGTGTAAATATACGCTTAAAAATATCATTTTTTTGATCTTGCGTTAACCTTTGAAAGGCCACTGGAAGAATACCAGATTCAGGTTCAGCATCTATATAAATATGGCTGCTGTGCAATTTTTTTCCACCCAGCGACCATCCAAGCAATACAGTGCCTGAATCTGATGTACGGATGATAATCTTCTGACCTTCAGTTTGCTCAATCTGATTTTCTGGATCTTTGAAAAGAAATTTTTTCCCAAAACCATATTCTGAGTCTTCAAAATACAAATCTCCGCTAAAATCTCTATGAAATTTAAGTACAGGTATGGCATTAACCATATAGGCATTGTGAAGCAGACCATTGCGCCAGAGCCGTGAAAATCGAATTCTATTGCGAAAGTCATCAATTTCTAATCCATCATCAAATACCCGCAGATTCCTTTTTACTGGAGAAACATCTTCATGCAAAATCTGAGTGTCTTTAGAAATTTTTTCATTGAATGATACAGCACTCACTGCTTTTGAAAAGTTTTGATAAAATCTACGATTATCAACCAGATCACAAGAAAGCAAGTTAAAAAACGTTGTTAAAAATTCAACCAAACGATTGACTGCTGTTCTTGGCTCAATACCAGCTGTTAAGCGTAAAGCGCTTTTTGTTATATTGATTCCTGAAAATGAAAAACCAAAGCTATTGCGCCCTGATAATTGAATCCTTAATTGACGACCATAATGCAGCAACTTTTCATGTATTTCTTCAAGAGTTTTCTTACTTTGGAGCGACTCATGCAGATTTAATGACACATATACAGTACGGTCATCCTGAGTAAAGCCCACACGAACTTTACCTTTTTTTTGCTCGGACAACAGGCTTGCTTTTAGACTTTCATAAATATAATTCACATTTTCATGAATTTTTGAAAAAAATCGTTCACGCAGCTGGCTAAATTCTGTTTTGGCTAAAAAGCCAAACATCACTTCTTTTCGCCTGGGCTCTTTTAATGGCGATGTTAACTTTATCACATCACTTCCAAAGGCAAAGCATAGACCCATCGAAAGAAAGTCCACACCCATCTGCATAAGCTTTGTAAGACTCATGATAATATAAACATTGAGCCCTTGATGTCCTGATAGTTGCGCTACCCAATGTCGAACCAACGCTTCAGTTGGATTATTTAAAGTAAGATCCAATACCAAATCAAGGTGAACATCTGCAAGAGGCTGACCAGGTTTCTTCAACTGCAATACCCATGTACAAACATCATTTGGTCTTCGAAATTCAAAATCTGCATTATTAGTATGCATATCTGCAATCAGTATACACTGCTTTTTAGCTGGAAAATGTTTGATTTTGCTTAATTGTGTAACCGCATGTAATTCCACCTTTTTACTAAACCGGAATTGTTTAATTTGTTGTTGGATCACTTCAAAATATATAGAATTAAGGTAATATATATCGCAACCACCATCAGTTGAATTTACCAAAGCCGATATAACATGAAAGACAGCATTCATTGCATAGGGATACAGATTATAAACTGTTTTAAATTTAGTGCTTTCTGGATCAGCAGTAAATAATTCTCTAAACATAGATTCTTTGGGTTTTTGATCAACAGATTCGTACAAATCAATATTCAATAGCTTAATTTCTATCATTCGCTCATATGCCATAGCCCATTGTTTAAATACCAGCTCATGTAAATGGGCTTTAATATCTACAAGGCAGCGGTCAATATTTCCTTTAAGTGCTTTATCTTCAGAGCAAAGTAAGCTTTCTGTTGTCACATCCTCCTGAAGCCAAAAGAGAACTTCATTATTCTGACCATGATGCTCAATTAAACGACGCCACCGTTCTGTTTGATTAGACGGGCCACCAATCAAGCCACTTAAGCTATCGCGCAACTCACTGAATTTCTGCCAATCTTCTTCACACAAAAGTTTAAGCTGAAGATATGGCATCACAGCAAACTCTACCAAAGACCAGGTGATTCTATCATTGACAGGATCCCCTGATGGGAAGCTTTTAACCATTTGCAAAATCAAAAGACGATAAAGATCTGCTGATTCACCAATGTTCTGCCTGACATTTTCTAAAATTTCACAAATAGTTCCAGGATAACTTGATGGCTGGGGCATCCCCTTAAATTTCTTCAAATCTATAGAGGGTAACGGGGCTGCGCTGGGAGGATTAATCTCTTTGAAGATACGATCTAGTGGAAATTTATCAATATCCCCGCTTAGCAAATTAACCATCAAATCAACCAGTCTTGTGTAATCTGGTAGGAATCCACGCCCAGATAAGTCGCTATAATCAGTAGATTCAGGAACAAATCCAGACTTCATCCAAGATCCCAACAATAAGATCTCTGTATTAGAATCACTATCCTCAAAGCAATAGCATATCCGACCTTCTGACCTGGTTTTTAAAAATTCATTCACACCGTCTTCTTTTATTTTTAATAAATCAGCCAAAGTCCCCCTTTTAATTAGACCCGGCCTTTGGAACCCTAGCTTTTCCTGGGCAAAAATTATACCCTCTCCTTGGACCAAAACTATAGGATCAATTCTTAAATATGATATTAATGGATATTTTATGAGTTTACTTATTATGGCCTTGTACAGCGTTGAACTTGAAACAGCATTGCGCCAATATCGATTGGTTTTAAACTCCATCACAAAAGGCTCTGAAAGAGTAAAAACTTGTCGCTCTTCGAGCGTTAAATTAGCATTTCTTTTACCAAAGCTTAAAAGATAGCGCAAAATGGCTTTTTTACGTCTGTTATCAGAATTATGAAAACAAATTGCTGCCGATCCAAAAATATCTGCACGTAAACAATCTGGTTTCACCCTCATGATGACAATCCCTCCCTAGAAAAACGCTTTCATCCTAACATATTAAAAAGAAAATAGTAAATAAAACTGCCATGAAACCGGTCAAATTAATTTTTGGCCATTTTTTCATTTAAAAAACATGAGACACCACCTTCATGATATTCATATTAATTATCTTATAGGCCCTGGGCTTTTATCTTGAATAATGCCAGTGATCTGCTATAATTTAAATGTAAATTAGCAATAAAAATATTAATAACATAAAAAAATATGAGATCAAAACTTGAAAACCCCATATTAACTCTTCGATTAGACTTGCATCTTTCAGATCATTGCAAATCCACCCGCAGTCATCTAATTTCCCATTTAACGGATGGACCTTGGGACATCCCAAGAGAATTTGAAAATGAGCTAGCTTCAAATGCAAAAATATTTGCCCTTAAGGAAACTGATACCACATTATGCATGTCCTTAAAAAAGATATTAAATGCACTTCAAAATGCCCAAGCTGGTTTTAGCACAGTTGAAAATATCGACATTACTTCCTCAAGAAGCACAGCTCAAATAGGGAAAGATCTTTTTAGGAAGGTTTATACCAACATTGATCAGGTCTTTGACGCTATCCATGAAATTAATCATCTTGTACCAGAAATGAAATCGCTTTTTTTTAGTGAAATCTCAGAATTACTCCAAGTGGCCGGCACTTTGGCCAATCATTTCATTGAAAATCGTCAAAAATTTCATATGGACACCCCATCCATTTATCAAATGGGGAAAATAGTAAGGAAAACAAGAGACATTCCGACAATTTCTAACTCAACCCTTGTAATATCAGCCATAGAGCACATCAGCAAATTCATTAATGATGCCCTATTCCTTCTGCAGTCAAATCCAGGGTTGCATAATGAAGCAGCATATTTGGAAAAACAACAACAGCAAACAAAGGCAATCGATGATTTAGAAAAACTATTTTTAGAAAATGATCTTAATGGCGGATTTATAACCAACATTAAGCTCATATTTCAAACTTTAAAAACAGCGATACAATCCTTCCAAACTGTTGATTACAGCAATCAGTTAGCTTACGAGCACCTGTATCACATG
>VGUW01000024.1 GCA_016874185.1 Gammaproteobacteria bacterium | reverse complement strand
AGAGACAACCGGCTACAGATTTTCGCACAAGAGCGCTATCTTCAAAATCAAAAAACGTTTGCTGCCATTTGGGGGCTCTATCACTTATACTGTGATCCTGGCTGGCAAAATTCAATCACTGATAAAGGCATATACCTAACCAATGCCTGCCCTGTTTTAAAATCTTTTTTCATCAACCAGGCCATGACAATATGACAAAACAAAGCTGGACCTCTCATATTCATTTCATTCTTGCCATCAGTGGTGCTGCCATTGGTCTTGGTACCGTGTGGGCAGCCCCTTTTACTATAGGCTCTCATGGAGGTGGCATTTGTTTATTTCTTTATATAATTCTTACCATGCTCATTGGCTTACCGATCCTACACCTTGAGATCTTAATGGGGTATCAAACTCAAACCAATATCATAGACGGCATTAACCAACTAAGCATCACAGCAAATGCCTCAAGACATTGGAGAATGATTGGATATTTAAGTACAGGGCTGCTATTTTTCATTTTAAGCTTTTATGTTGTTGCCGGTGGACAAGTCATAGAGCAAATTCTAACCAACTTTTTCAAAATCATAAAGTTTAATCCAGGCATTAATCAGCTTAATCTAAGCTACATTTCTAGCTTAATTTTCTCAGGCCTTACATTCTGGGTTAGCAAAACCCCTTTAAAAAGAGGCATTGAGCGGTGTGTGAAAGTGCTCATGCCTGCTCTTTTTATGAGCCTGTTCTTCATCCTCTTTGGGCTAAAAGACCTCGATGGCTTTGACACAGCCTTTAACTACCTTTTTGAAATTAATTTCAATGATCTTAATATGTTCTCATTTTCTGCCGCCATGGGCCTTTCTTTCTTCACACTGGCCACCGGTGCTGGCTGCATGATGAATTATGGCGCATACCTTAATAACAGAAAATCTCTTTTATTCATCAATGCAATTAGCAGTATGATGGTCATCATTGGTGTTTGTTTATCTGGATTGATAGTATTTACAATTAGCTTCAACCAAAATTTAGCCCCAGAAAGTGGTCCCAGTTTGATTTTCATCACCATTCCAATCGCTCTTAAACAATTCTTTCCTTATGAACTTTGGGCCAATATTATTTTCTTTCTACTTCTTCTTAGCGCAGCCATCACATCCTCTATTTCACTCCTTGAGCCATTAATGCGGATTACAGATGAAAAATTAAAAATAAGCAAAGTAAAAAGTGGGGTATTTGCGCTGACTGTTCTTCTATTTACCAGCGCTATTTATATTTACTTTAACGAAAATTGGCTTGAAAAAATCAGCACTGTCATTATGGAATATCTACTTCCTGCCAGCGCCCTTGGCTACGTTTTATTTGCCCGTAAAATTAAGCTTCTTTCCTGTTTGCCAGAAAAAAATCAGATCATTCAAAAACTACTGTCATTTGCTATCAACTATCTTTGCCCTCTGGCTTTAATATTTTTACTTGGAGGTCATTTATGAAACTCAACATTGCAATTATTGGTGCGCGTGGAAAAATGGGGGCATCGATCAGCAAATGGCTTAATGATCACACATTAATCCTAATTCATAAAGAAAATTCGCTGGATGAATTAACTAATATTGATCTGGCGATTGAAGTCACCAACAGTGAGCATGTATTAAAAAACACCCTGACTTTGCTTAAACTTAAAATCCCAACGATCGTCGGCGCAAGCGGAATTAAGCCCTCAGATTATGAGCGGTTATCAACGCAAGCAGAAACAGCCTGCGTACCCTTATGGATCATCCCTAACTTTTCAATCAGCGCAATTTTAATGATGATGTGTGCTCAAAAAATAGCACACCACTATAGCCACTGCCACATTATTGAGATGCATCACCCACAAAAACTGGATGCCCCTTCAGGCACTGCCAAACATACAGCCTGGCTTATTGAGTCTACCGGAGGCCCAAAAACGCAGATCAGCAGCATTCGCTCACCTGGTATTATTGCCGATCAACATATTTTATTTGCAACCATGGGAGAAACACTCACCATTAAGCATCACACAGAAAGTCGTGAATGCTATAAACCAGGTGTCCTAATGGCGGTAAATCATATTCTCCAATTATCACCAAAACTTCATATCGGCCTTGAATTTCTGCTCAGTTTGTAGGACATTTCAAACATAATTTCAATCAAAAAACGGGTACACGAACTGGTGAAATATATATAGAATGGTTTTTTTAAATAAGGAGCTTCCGTGTATTGGCAGTCAGTAATCAACGAAATATTCAATCAGTATGCTGATGACTATCCATTTCACTTCACCAGTGTTTATGAAAAACATCGACCAGAATCCACAAATGATCAGCTTGAGCCTAAAGAAAAACCTGTGAAATATACTTTAAAAGAGGAGTGTGGCTGGTATTTAACTGGTCGTGAACTCCAGTGCATCATGGGGTTTTTAGATGGTGAAACCATTAAGACAGTGGCAAAGTCCCTAGAGCTATCTCCAAGAACTGTGGAATTTTATCTCAAGAGAATCAAAGATCGCTTTGGATGTCGTACTAAAGTTGAACTACTTAACGTTATCAGTCAATTTGATCTAAAAAAATTACGCAACTAATCTCTGACTTGAAAGATCAATATAACTGCAAGCAATGCCATAAGCGGTAAGACTATCAAAACATTCTGATATATTTCCAGTGGGCGCATCGTGCCTGTTGCTTGCAGTGCATCAATTCCTGCACCAATAGCGGGGGTAATTAACGCACCCCCTGTCATATTCACTGCATTCATCAATCCCATAACTGATGCACTCTCTCGTGACGGAAAGCGTGCAACCAAGTAGGCAAATGCCGGCATAAACCCTCCTGTAAAAAAACCCATAACAAAAAGCAAAGTACCAGCCCACCATAAATCGCCATAAGAAAAGTAAATAAGTCCAATTAAACTAAAAAATATGCCCAATGCTGAGAGTATCAAGCCCCCACGCCGACTTTGTGCACGATCACTTAAGTACCCCAGATAAATACTCCCCACAATCACACCGATAAAACTAAGGCTATCAATGAGATTAATTTGATCGACTGAGGCCGTTAAAATGGTTTTCAAAAACCTCTCACTCCACGCCATCTCCATCACCAAAAAAGGGCTGTAAGCCAAAGCACCATACAATGCAATCAACCAGAAATCCATGCGTTTAACAGCCCTTAAACAATGTCGCACTTCAATTTTTTTCAGTTCATCAAATCGGTTTTTCGGCGCAAGTATCCACAAACTAATGGCCAAAATTGCAGCCACCAACGCCCACATTAAATAGAGCCCTTTTTGTCCATAATGATTAAAGAAAAAATAAGTGGGATAGCGGGCAAATATTCCTCCCAACATACCCATTGACAATGCCAGCGCACTAAATAACCCCATATAACTTTCAAACTCTAATCTAGAATACTTCAAACTGCTAAGCAGCGAGAATGAGGCACTAAATCCCATAATCACCCTTGCAGTCATTAGCACATAAAAACTTTCTGCAAATGAGAAAATAACACATGCCAACGAAAATATTCCAAGAGCGATTGAGGACACTTTAAAAAATGAGAAACGATCCAATAAAATACCCGCAGGCACCATCATGAAGCTATAGGCAGATATAAATGAAGCTGCAAGATGGGCATATTGCTGATATGTTAGATCAAGACTCTTTTGAATATCTGGACCGACCACTGTAAAAGAAAAATTACAAGCATTCTCCACAAAGAAAAATAAACTAATCAAAACCCACAATAAAAATGATTTAAATTTCACCGGAGAACTCGGCCTTAAAGTTTTTCTCGATTTCAATTAGATTATAATCACCTTCAAACAAATATCGAAGCTTTGGCTCCGTTCCCGATGGCCGAATCACAGAGCGAATATTAGCTGCCAATGAAAGCTCAAATCGATCAATTTTTTTACCAAGCTCCACCTGGTTAATACCTTGATCTAGTTTCAATGAACCAGAAACCTGCTGGAATCGATAAGGCAACCTTAATTCGCACAGTGGCTTCTCAAGCAGTAACATCGTTTCCAAAGCCAATAAGCCAGCAATAATAGCATCACCCATGGACGAGGCATCTAGCGTTAAAATATGACCTGATGGCTCAGCACCTAAAAACCAATGTTTTGATTTCAAACGGGCCATCACATGCTGATCACCCACAGCAACCGTTTCGCAAGCAATTCCTCTTTTACTGAACAGCTCATCCATTGCCCCATTTGACATCACCGTTTTTACACAGCCCTCAAGCTGCCGATAACGCATCACATTCAATGAAAGACACCATAATATATCATCACCATTAAATACCTGCCCCTTGTGATCGACCATCATCAACCGATCACCATCGCCATCAAAGGCAAGACCGCAATCAGCACCCACCTCCAGGACTTTCTGAACCAAAGAGGCAACATCGGTTGCACCGCAATGATCATTGATATTAAGCCCGTTGGGTTTATCATGAATCGTCACAACATCAGCATTGAGTTCTTCAAAAACCAGTTTGGCACACTGATAAGCTGCCCCATTGGCACAATCAAGAACAACTTTTAATCGCCTAAGATTTGGCACAAACAACAATTTAGATTTACAGCGCTCTACATAACGATGAACAGCACCATCAACCCGAGTTGCCTTACCAAATGCATGGCCTGCTTTCATTTGAACCTGCATATGAAAATACTGCTCTAAATCCAAAGTCTGCTGCCCACTGACCTTATCTCCAGATGGCAAAATAAACTTAATGCCATTATCCGTAAATGGATTATGCGATGCACTAATCACCAAGCCAAGGTCTGCACGCATCGCTTTGGTTAAATAACCCACAGCAGGAGTCGGAATTGGACCAGTCAGCAACACATCCACGCCTGAGGCAATCAAACCTGCTTCTAAAGCTGACTCTAGCAAATACCCTGATAAACGCGTATCCTTTCCAATTAAAACTTTTGGCTTAAGGCGATCTTTACACAGCACCTTTGCAATACCATGCCCCAAACGCACCATTGATTCGGGGTCAATTGGAAATTGCCCTACATGTCCACGAATCCCATCTGTTCCAAATATGCTCACATTAATCCTTTTGCTACTTGCTCTGCTATCATTATCGCATCTTTTGTTGCTTGAACATCATGTACCCGAAACATTCGGGCTCCTTTTTGCCAAGCAAGCAAATTCGCACATGCTGTGGCATTATGTCTTGGAAGATCATTATCACCCAGCGCATATCCAATCATACTTTTACGTGACAGTCCTGCACAAATATTAAAATGAACATCCAATAATTGATCCAAATTCGCCAATAACTTAAAATTATCGTTTTGGCGCTTGCCAAAACCAAAGCCCGGATCAATCCACATATTTTCAAAAGGAATATAACATTGCTCATGAATTAAGCGCATTCGCTTTGCCAAAAAATCTGCAACTTCATCAATGACATGATTATACTTAGGATCATCCTGCATAAACCCTGGCTCCCCTTGCATGTGCATGATTATAATCTGAGATGAGGAATTTCGAATAACTTCTAAAGCTCCAGGCACCGTAAATGCCTTTACATCATTAATCATATCCACCCCCAGCTCAAGAGCAAGGCGCATCACTTGTGGCTGAAACGTATCAACGGATAATTTAATTGTTGGCCAGTGCTTCTTAATGTGTTTGATAGCAGGAATCACTCGATTTATTTCTTCTAGCAAAGCAACCTCGTTTGCACCAGGTCTGGTCGAGTGACCACCCACATCAAGTATATCCGCCCCTTCATCAATATGCCTTTGAATCAAACAATCCATGGCGTTAAAATCAAAAGCAACCCCATCTCCTGAAAATGAGTCAGGGGTCACATTGATAATCCCCATAATCAACGAAGAATTATTACTCGCTAGCTTCATCTTTTTTTGGCGTTTTGCGCTTTCGAATTGCTGACTTCTTAATTATTGAAGGATCCAAAGATGACTCTTGAGCATCAACAATGCTTTCGCCTTTCATAATTCTCTCGATTTGATCTTTATTAATCGTCTCATACTTCATCAATGCATCTGCCATGGCATGGAGCTTTGGTAAATTATTCTTCAATAATTCTGTTGCAGCTTTATAATTTCGATCGACGAGTTTCTTGATCTCCTCATCAATCATATTCGCTGTTTGCCCAGAAATATGACTGGTTTTACTCATGCTTTTACCGAGAAAAACTTCCTCTTCGCCAGAGCCGAAATTAATTGGACCCATCACCTCAGACAAACCCCAAACTGTGACTGTCTTACGCGCAAGTTCAGTTGCCTTCTCAATATCGTTCTGAGCCCCTGTTGTAATATTGCGATATCCATAAATTAACTCTTCAGCAATACGACCACCGTACATCGCCTGCATACGAGATTCAATCTGCTCGAAGGTCAAACTATACTGATCTTTCTCTGGCAGATACATGGTCACACCCAAAGCTCTTCCACGTGGGATAATACTAACCTTATATACAGGATCATGATTTGGGACCAACAGCCCAACAATGGTATGCCCTGACTCATGATAGGCGGTTTTTAACTTTTCAGCATCATCCATCACTGCAGAATTGCGTTCAACACCCATTAAAATCTTGTCTTTGGCTTTTTCAAACTCATGCATTGACACCATACGCTTATTACTTCTTGCAGCAAACAATGCTGCCTCATTGACCAGATTTGCAAGGTCAGCCCCTGAAAATCCTGGTGTCCCTCTTGCAATCACCTCTGGCTCCACATCTTGAGCGCATACAATCTTCTTAATGTGTACTTCAAGAATCTGACAACGTCCTTTTATATCAGGCAGCGGTACAACCACTTGTCGGTCAAATCTCCCTGGCCTTAATAACGCAGGATCAAGTACATCAGGACGGTTCGTTGCTGCCATCACGATCACACCCTCTTTCCCTTCAAAACCATCCATTTCTACAAGCAGCTGATTCAAAGTTTGCTCCCTCTCATCATGTCCACCCCCAAGACCAGCCCCACGGTGACGACCAACTGCATCGATTTCATCAATAAAAATAATACAAGGAGCTTGTTTTTTAGCCTGCTCAAACATATCTCTTACACGGGAGGCTCCCACACCCACAAACATTTCTACAAAATCAGAGCCTGAGATTGTGAAAAATGGCACATCAGCTTCACCAGCAACTGCTTTGGCCAACAAAGTTTTACCGGTACCGGGCGACCCAACCAATAATGCGCCACATGGAATTTTCCCACCTAATTTTGAAAACTTGCCCGGGTCCTTGAGAAAATCAACAAACTCCTGAACCTCTTCTTTTGCTTCATCCACACCGGCAACATCTTTAAAAGTAATTTTGTTCTCATTACCAGTTGTCATTCTCGCGCGTGATCGACCAAAGGTCAAAGGGCCTTTACCACTGCCTCCACCTTGCATTTGTCGCATCATATAAAGCCAAATCAGCGCAAACAAAATAAATGGGAACCAATTGATGAAGATCTGGAAAAGAACGCCCCTTTGCTCAGGTGGCTTGCCGCTAATATCAATGTTCTTGCGATACAATAAGTCCAACAGAGCCTGATCTTCTAATGGCAGGTAAGTAGAAAAACGCTCGCCATTTTTCAATTGACCAGTCACCACCTGCTGATCAATCATGACTGTATCAACTGTTTCTTCATTGACCTCCTTTAAAAAACTTGTATAGGAAAGTTTCTTAAGCCCCATCCCACTGTCAGTAAATCCATTGACCAAGGTAATAAAAATAAGCACAATAATGGCCCATACTACCAAATTTTTATTCCGTTCATTCATCACTTAATACCATTACTAGTTCTAACCATTATAACGCAAATTTTAACTCTAAAAAATAAGTAATATTAATTTCTTTTCACAAAACCTATGCCAAGAATATATACCTCCCTTGATTCAGAACGTGAAGCATCTGGCTTAAGCACATGAACCTGCTTGAAATCAACCCTTATTGTTTTTAAGAAATCATCAAACCCCTGGCCATGAAACACTTTAATCAATAAAGCCCCTCCCTCAACCAAATGCAGATGACCAAACCCTAATACATTGTCACACAAATCGTAGCAACGCGCCTGATCCACCACGCGATTACCCGTCAAATTCGGCGCCAAATCTGATAAAAGCAATGAAATCTGCTGACCATTTAGGATTTCTGCCATCTTTACCTGCACCGACTTTTCTAAAAAATCGCCCTGAATAAAATCAACACGTGCGACTGGATCCATTGTTAATAAATCACATGCAATATTAACTCCACGCGGATTTAAACGAGAAAGAACCTGAGACCATCCGCCTGGAGCACTACCAAGCTCAACAACCACACTGCCATTTTTAATGAGATGATACCGCTGATTCAGCTGCTCAAGCTTAAAGCTAGCACGAGAACGATAACCCATGCTAGCGCGTTTTTTAATATAAATGTCTTTTTGCTGCCTTTCATGCCACCTGGACATGGAATTCCTTATAATTGACCCTCATGCTCTTTAAGATATTGCGAAACCCCTTCATGACTACCCTGCATGCCTGGCCTGCCCTCTTGCCAACCAGCAGGACAAACCTGACCATGCTTCTCATGAAATTGCAAGGCATCAATAGTCCTTAGGATTTCATCGATATTTCGCCCAATTGGCAAATCATTAATAATTGCAGAACGGATCTTCATGCCCTGGTCAATAATAAATGCCCCTCTAAGTGATACACCAGCCTCTGGGTGCTCAACTCCATATGCGCGGCAAATCTCGTGCTTCAAATCAGAAACCAAAGGATAGCTCACAGGCCCAATTCCACCTTGATCAATCGGAGTACGACGCCAAGCAGCATGTGTATGCTGTGAATCAACTGAAACAGCGACAACGGCTGTGTTTCTCTCCTCAAAAGCCTTTGCTCTTTTCTCAAGAGCGATAAGCTCTGATGGGCAAACGAATGTAAAATCCAGAGGATAGAAAAATAAAACCTTGTACTGACCTTCTGTCTTTTTTGAAAAATGAAAGGAACTGATCTGACCACTACCTAATACCGCGCTTGCAGTGAAGTCTGGAGCGCTTTGACTGACAAATGCAACCATTATTTATCCTATTAATACCATTCTTTATAATTATGAAAATTTATATAATTGTCAAGCACTAAGAAGATCCTGTTGCACTTAAAGCTCAGCCAGGATAAATTACATGGAGCTAAAATGGATTTCGTAATGTCTTTGATACTTTCCCCTCTACCTTATGCCCCTAATGCACTTGAGCCTTATATCAGCGCAGAAACCCTTTCCTATCACCACGGAAAGCATCACGCCACCTATGTCAATAAACTCAATGAACTGGTCACAACCCCTATAACAGAAGCTGATTTACCTCAGATCATTCTTGATAATCCCAGCGGCCCAATTTTCAATAACGCAGCACAGGTCTGGAACCACACTTTTTATTGGAACTGCTTATCTGCCAACGCGCAAAAGCCCACTGCAGCTTTGGAAAAAACCTTGGCAAAACATTTTGGCTCATTGGATGAATTTAAAAAAGAATTTACCGAGAAATGTCTGTCCTTGTTTGGCTCTGGCTGGGTATGGCTTAGTTTAACTCCAGACCAAAAAATAGTGATTGAAGCTTTGCCAAATGCAGGAACTCCCATCAGCCACAATAATAAGCCATTATTAACCTGTGATGTCTGGGAGCATGCCTATTATATTGACACCCGCAACAGCAGACCGAACTACTTAAAAAACTATTGGGAAATAATCAATTGGAAGTTTGTTGAAACCAACCTGCAATCATAACAACCAAGTACACACCCATATAGATGCAAAAAAAGCAACAAGGTCCGCCATTAAACTTACCCAAACGGTAAAGCGGACTTTGCTAATTCCAATTGCACCAAAGTAAATCGGGATTACATAAAAGACAGTCTCAGTGCTTCCCATTACTGTTGCAGCAATTCTTGATATTAAACTATCAGGACCATGAGTGGCGACAATATCAGCCACAGTTGCATTGGATGCGGCGCCAGAAAATGGACGAATAAGTGCCAAGGTTAAGAGATCAGAATCTACCCCTAAATAGCTTAGTGGAGCCAGCAATAACGTGTGCATGTTTTCAAAAAAACCCGAGGCGCGCAGCATGCCAATCGCTGTAACCATGCCTATAATAAACGGTGCTATACGCACCAAAACATCAATACCGTTTCGCCCACCAGCCACAAATTCGTCAAAAACAGGAACCTTCCTGATGTGACCATGCAAGGGTAACCCAACTGCAAATGCCAAAAATATGACCGCAGAAAACTCCGATAATGACAAACCAAACATATCAATATCCTTTTTTACCAACAACTTAACCATCAATATTGCAAAAGTCGTTGAGGCAGTAGTTGCAATCAACGATGTCACTATAATTTCACTAACGTGCAAACCTCCTGCTTGCGATAAAATAGCCATGACAGTAAAAGGAATCAACTGCACGGAAGAATTATTAATGCACACCAACATGCACATTGCATCAGAAGCCTCATCTGTTTTTTGATTTAATTTTTGCAGTGCCTCCATCGCGCGGATGCCAAATGGGGTCGCAGCATTACCAAGACCCAGCATATTAGCAGCCAGGTTCATGGTAATATCACCCATTGCGACAGCATTTTCTTTGACCGAGGGAAATAAAAACATCAAGACTGGACGTATGGCTTGTGCAAATAATTGAACCAAACCCGATTTTTCAGCGATAGCAACCAAACCCATCCAAAAGATCATCATGCCACCAAGATTCAATACCAAAAAAAATCCTGATTTGGATGCATTCATCAGTGCTTGTGAAACCGCTTCAACCTTACCATTGATCAAGCCAAAGATCAGTGATAAAACCATCATTGATAACCAGATTATATTAATCATAACCCCTCTATTGATTCATATTTTCATCCTAGCAGCATTTATTGCATATAACCATGCTTGGTTTAATAAAAACAAAAAACCAAACATGCCGCAAAACTGCTGGCTGCTGACGATCTTTCAAAAACCATACTGGACCATCATCGCTTTGAAAAATAGATCAAACCCGGCAAAGGCCATAATTTGACATGTCTTTTATCTGCAATATCTGAGCCAGCTTTAAGCTAAAAACGCCATAATTACAAAATAAAAACCATCTTCGCAGCCACCATCCAAGTTACTGCTCTGAGGCAAAAGGCTGATATAGGTCAAATATCTCATCACATCAAGAGAGTGTCAGTCATGGTATTATTTTTAACCGTACATCTAATAAATTTAGACATCTCACAAATGAATCACCTGAGTTTTTATACAGAACTCATCTTTATCAATCGGGCTTTAATGTTTAAGACTCAGACATCGCCCACTTAGCGACTGAAGCATCTTTATTTCTTCTCTTTTTTTGAAAAAAACCTGATTCGGCTTTCTTTTTGGGTTTAAAGCGGGTACTTTTCTCATCTGACTTTTTAATCATAGGCCGCTTAGCCCCCGGATTTAAAAGCCGATCAATCGCATGCCACTTATTGCTATCAGCCGGCGTTACAAGATTCAGCGCCTCACCCTCAGCACCCGCTCTGGCGGTTCGACCAATCCGATGAATGTAATCTTCAGCACATTGGGGTAAATCATAATTAATCACATGCTCAATGTGAGGAATGTCAAGACCTCTGGCCGCAACATCAGTTGCCACCAAAATGCGATATTTCTTTTCTCGAAATGCCTTCATAACACGATCTCTTTGATGCTGACGAAGATCGCCATGAATAGCATCTACACTATAACCCTCTTGAGAAAGCCGTTTAGCCATTTTTTCTGAACTGTACTTTGTTTTTACAAACATAATCACAGAGCCCTTCCTCTCGTTCAACTGACTCAAGAGCTTTGGATACTTTTCAGACTCATTCACCTTAATAACGGTTTGATGAATATTCTCAGCAGGTAATGAAGTCGCACTTACTGATACTCTGACTGGTTGCTTGAGGTATTGATCGGCTATGCGAACAATATTCTTTGGCAATGTGGCTGAAAATAAAAGCGTCTGCCGAATAGGAGCCATAAACTGGATAATCTTTTCAATTTGCACCGAAAAACCCATATCTAACATACGATCTGTTTCATCTAAAACTAAAAAATCTGCCTCTTTCAAGTTCAAAGTACCCCTCTCAAGATGGTCATTGATTCGACCTGGAGTTCCCACAATGACTCGGGGTTGATTTCTAAGCTGCATCAATTGTCGTGGCATCGACTCCCCACCTATCAATAATGCTGTTTTAATCCTGGATTTGCCACCTAGCATCGACTGCAGGTGAACCATGACTTGGCTGGCCAGTTCGCGTGTTGGCGTCATAACAAGGGCCACACCAGTTGGCTGATTCATTAACTTTGCAATTAAAGGAATGCCAAAAGCAGCTGTTTTGCCAGTTCCTGTTTTTGCAGACCCTAAAATGTCTTTGCCGTCCAGTGCCAAAGGTATGGCTTGTTTTTGAATCGGTGTCGGGTTGATAAATTGCATTTGCTCAAGCGTATGCATGAGAGCTTCCGGGAGCCTCATATCTCTAAAAGTATTCATGTATTCTCCTGGGACAAACATGCTGTGCGAAAATCTAGCACGCAAACACATCTGTTATCAATAAAAAGTGACTACTCAGCGCTTACTAGTTGCACATTATCTGCAGCTGTCTTACCACGATGCATTTTTACCTCAAATGACACTTTCTGCCCTTCTTTTAAGTTGTCTATACCAGACTTCTCAAGGGCTGTGATATGCACAAATACATCACTTGAACCATCATTTGGAGCGATAAATCCATAACCTTTGGACTTATTAAAAAACTTGACATGACCGATAACCATAATATTTTCCTTACTGTTGATAAAAGAGCATTTGCCCAAATAGCAAAACCGATTGCTTTTTGGTTAACTCTCATTCAAACGGCTGGAATCGACTCATAGAACAAATTTTAATCACTTTGTTTTATAAAGGAACATACCATCATTTTACTAAGAGAATAGACTCTGACCGTATAAATAAAATACATTTGCCTAAAAAGCAAGAACATTTTACACTTAATTGATAAAATCCAATCAAATCCCACAATTTTCATCAAACAAGGGGGGCTTAATGAGCATATCCATCCCTGAATGTCATCTGAAAAAACAGGTGGTGATCAAATCAAAAAGCTGGTTAAGAAATAACAATAATTATTAAGCAGCGCTTTTACACTCAAGAATTGCTCAGAGCAGCAGTCAATGATAAGATGAAGAATAATAGCGCAATATTTGGCAGATGCATTCTTTATTTACAATTCTTTTCACATTAACAGCCATCTTTGCTCTTGGACAATCCAATCATAAAAATCAACAGCTGGAGCATGCCAGCAGTCTATTTTTGGGGACCCCATACAAATTTTCAAGCATTAAAGATCCTTTACTGCCAGAGCAAGGTGCTTTTTATGACACTTCTTATCTTGATTGCATGACCTATGTCATGAGCGTGATTGCTCTAAACGAAAATCCAGAAAACTGGCTCAACAGCTGGCTCACACTTCGCTACCAAAATTCCTATGATTTTTGGGGCAGAAACCACTTTGCCACAATTGATTTCAATCCAATCTTAAAATCCCGCTTTAATTTCTCTGATTTATCAACTCAAATCTCAGGGCATCTCAATCAAACCTTCCTGGTACAAAAACCCCTTTGGCTTTTAACTCAAATACCCAAATTATGTCAAAAAGAGAGCTGCAAGAGCCCATACCGAATTTGGCAAAAATTTTCTAATCAACCGGCTATTAATACAACAATTAGCGTCATACCTTATAACGTTATTATCAAAAACAAGCAATTGAGTCCTGCGTTTGTTAATAAATTACCCAGCATCGCCATCATCGAGTTTATCCGGCTTGGATGGCCTGTGGGTGAGATGATTCAGATCCCTGTGTCTCACATGGGGTTTTTAATTAAAAAAAATAACCGCCTTATCTTGCGACATGCTAAATGGAAACAATCTGTTCAAGATGAGGACTTTTTGACTTATATTAAAACCATTCAGTTTGACCCATCACACTTAGGAGTTCATTTACTAACGCTGTAATTTCAATTCCACCCCCAGGACAAAACCACCAGATCATTAACACCCGTTCAAATACCCACAACCGCCACATCCTTTCACTGAGTTATTATTTAAGAAACAGATATCTAAGAAAAACACAAATCATGGTGCTAAAAATCAGCAACATCAATCCTGCCGTATAAAACCGGAGCAGCAGCTCCGGTCACCTGACGATAATCCAATTTTTCTTGTTGCCACCTTTTGAGCGACAACCATGCAATCAGCTGAGCCTCAATATAATCCATATCCGAAACCAAAGTGACCTTAAGCCCTGCTTTTTCTTCAATCTGGCTAATCAAAAACTGATTTTTCGCCCCACCACCGATCACCACAACACTCGTATAATGACCAACCTCTTTTAAAATCAATTGCACCGTCAGCGCAAGAACTGTTCTTAACACATCTTTGGGCTGATAGGAGTTAACCTCAAAATCATTTAACCACCCTTGATTAAATGCATCACGATGAATACTTTTAGGGCCTGGAAGCTCAAAAAAAGGGAATTTCAACATTTTTGCCAGTAAATTTTCAATCACTTTACCCTTTCTTGCAATATGACCCTGATCATCAAAGGCGCAATTAAAATGCTGCTGACAAATTAAATCCATCAGTCCATTTCCAGGCCCAATATCATAGCCCCGAACAGTCTTGTGATCCAATAAAGTCACATTGCATATACCACCGATATTCACAATCGCTAATGGCTTTTGCATCTGTGAAAAACGCTGACGATGATAAAGCGGTGCAAGCGGAGCCCCCTGGCCACCTGACAGGACATCATAAAGACGAAAATCAGAAATAACCGTACATCCTAATAAATGCGCCAGCATTGGACCATGCACCAATTGACGAGAATCAACCCCCCCTTGATGAAAAACAGTAGGCCCATGAACGCCTACAATGAGGTCAGAATCCACCTCTGTCCATTGCTCAATCACTTTTGCTAGAAAATGTGTGTACGCATGCTCAATACGAAGCATATCTTGATAAGACGTCGCCCCTGTCAATGTTCCTAACAATTGAGCTTTTAAATCCTGGGGATAAGGTACTATTGCATATTGAATGGGTGTTTGAATACTATCAGCAGCAGCAAGCCAGAAATCAACACCATCTGCGCTGGATCCTGACATCACACCTAAAATCTTAGGTGTACGCATACTCACTCATCACCATGGCAAGCCACTGCTGTCTTTCAGCCAGCATTTTTAAATAAGCCATACCAGTCAATGGTTTTAATCTAGGAAGATCGATCGCCATAGGATCTTTGGGTTGATCATCAATCCGAAACTCATAATGCAAATGAGGACCAGTTGCAACCCCTGTTGAACCGACATATCCGATGATCTGCTTCGCTGAGACCAATGATCCATTTCTAATCTCAGGACAGATCCGGTCCAAATGAGCATATAATGTGCTAACACGCGAGCCATGCTTAATGATAATTGCCTTACCATATCCACCCTTGATTCCTGCAAAAATCACTTTCCCAGTGCTAGTCGCCCAAACAGGACTGCCCCTTTTCGCTGCAAGGTCCACCCCTGAGTGCGGTCTTAATCCACCAAATACTGGATGCTGACGATGCAGAGAAAAAGACGAACTGATGCGTGAATAGTTCAGAGGGTCACGCAAAAAACTCCGAACCAAAGACTGACCCTTGGAATTATAAAAGCCAATATGACCATCTGCATCCACATGCCGAATCGCCTCTCTTATTTTATTTTTTTGCACAATCTTGGCAAACACGATCTCTGGTGGTGATAAATACCGCCCGTCCAGCTCTTTTTGTTCAACGATGAGTTGTACCTGATCCCCATCTTTCAAATCACGTGAAAAATCCATCTCCCAGGCAAAAATGTCTGCCAAGGCTTGTAAAAGATTATAAGACAATCCAGCTGCCCTACCATCTACAGTCAAAGAATGCTTGATGGAGAAACCTTGAAAAGAGCGCTTTACCGGCCTAATTTTTAATGGTTGATCCACCATCACCGTACCATCGGCTAACTTTATAAACTTAACAACTTTGCCAGTAGTGCTTTGATAAATTAACTGGGTATCATTGGCCTCGGTCAATAACTTGATTTTGTCACCTGGATCAAGACGGCCAATTTCCTTAACAAGATTTGAGGCATATAGCCACTGATGCACTTCAAAATCACTCAGTTTTGTCTTTTTCAAAACACCAGTTAAGGTATCTCCTTTCTGCACAATAACTTCAGTGGCATTTGCATTTAAAGCCCAGCTACACAAACATAAAAAAATCAGTAGTGATTTCCAATGCCACATATATTACTCCTTTATCCTCAGTGTACAATTTTTATGTTAGACTTTTCCAGAGGGCATTCTAACCTGGTTTTAACACCATTGAAACCTTTTTTTAAATTATTTTGTAATGCATTGAAATCTATTTTGAATCTTCGCAGAATACGATGATTGGCATAATGCCCTCACCCTCTTCTCGATGTGATCCATCACAAAACGGCATGTTTTTTGATTTCAAACAGCGACAAATCGCTTTTTTCTCCCCACATTGAAGCATCACTTCTTCTTTTGAGTGTCCTTTTTGCTGACTCATGCCTTACTCCTTTAGAAAGTTAATTTAATAAACATTAATTACTTTGACAGAATTTTCATTTTTCTGCTAGCCTAAATCAGGCAAAAACCAAAATACCTCGTGCTCAATATTAAGCCCCTTAGCGTATCAAGCCTTAACTTAGCTGCCAAAGACCTGCTAGAGTCCAGCTTCCCTCAAATTTGGGTAGAAGGTGAGGTTTCTAATTTTAATCAAAGCGGATCTGTGCATATTTATTTCACCTTGAAAGATGCCAATGCTCAAATCCCCTGTGCATTCTTTCGGCAACATCACACTCAAAACACAAAAGATTTAGCCAATGGACAGCGGGTGCTTGTTCGCGCCAAATTATCTCTGTATACACCTCGCGGCAGCTATCAACTCATCGTTTCTCAAATCGAAGCTTTTGGCGCTGGCTTACTGGAACTTCAATTTCAAGCCCTCAAACTCAAACTTGAAAAAATTGGCCTTTTTGATCCTGGCAAAAAAAAACCCATTCCAGCCTTTGCAAACTGCATTGGTATTATCACCTCCAAAACCAGTGCAGCACTTCAAGACGTACTAAGCGTTATCGCTCAACGCTATCCAGTGGCCGATCTGTATGTATATGATGCCCTGGTTCAGGGGGAAAAGTCAGCAAGCTCTCTGAGAAATGCCTTGAGAAGAGCGATTTCACATGGGAAAGCTAAAACCTTAATCATCTGCAGAGGGGGCGGCTCAATAGAAGACCTATGGTCATTTAATGATGAGCAATTGGCGCATGACATCTATCATTGCCCAATCCCGATCATTAGTGGCGTGGGTCATGAAATTGACTTTACCATCTGTGATATGGTTGCAGATCTGCGGGCTGCAACACCCTCAGCTGCTGCACAAATAGCAACCCCTGATCGACAAGAATTATGGCAATTATTGGATCAAAAATTACGCCATCTCTCATTAGCCATACAATC
>VGUW01000023.1 GCA_016874185.1 Gammaproteobacteria bacterium | reverse complement strand
ATCGAAGCGATCGCTTCATCACAAAGATCAAAGGAGTCCCAAAATAGGCATATAACACTAAAATATCAAGCCAAGATTGATGGTTTGCAATTATTAATACTGAGCTATTTTGATTTAAATTAATTCTATTGCCATGTTCAATAAACTGAGCACGTTTTGTAATCACATTCTGAATACCCTGAACCCAGTTCTGAAAACACTGATACCGAGCATCCGTATTTTTTGAAAAATGAAATCGTACAGGCCAATAAATACAATTCCAAACCAAGCCTATCATATTACTGCCCTAAAATTTCTATAATCCACTGCTCTAAATCACCATATTCAGGACTATATACAAAATGCTGCTGGGTCTTACCCAAATAGATAAACACCTGCCCCTGACCATTTGCATGGATTCCAATTGGCTCATGACAATTTATACTTAAAAGTTGACCCACTGCTCGCTCAACCTCAAACTGTCTTAATGTACTCTGATCAGTTTTTCTATATAAATCAGCAAAATTTGGATGATCTTTGCGCATCGTTCCCACAATAATACCTTGATTCATAGCAGGCACAAACTGCTCCAACGGCAAAAGCGTATAAGGCACATCCAGCGCTAAGCGCTGAATACCACAAGCAGCCAAAACAATCGCATCATAATGACCTGACTGCCATCGTTCAATCCGAGTGCCCACATTACCCCGTATAGACCTTACCTTTAAATGTGGATAATACTTGTTAATTAAACTTTCGCGCCGCGGACTATCAGTGCCAACCACTGCCCCATTTGGCAACTCTTCAGGCCTAGGCCCCAACCAGGCATCATTAGGGATATCACGAGCCAATAAGACCAATGGCGCCAAAGCCAAGTCCAGTTTCAACCCCAAATCTTTAGCACTATGACACGCAATATCTGCTTTGTGACTTATCACAAAATGATCAACCTCCTTGGTAAAAGACATTCCCATCCCAATCAGGTCTCGTACTGACTGATCTTGCTTGAGATCCAAAGCACTCTCACAAACCAGTAATGTTGATGGTTGTGGCAAGACAGCCATTAACGATCGAGCCTGCCATTTTGCAAGTTCACTTTTCCGACTCACCACTTTCATCATACTATGATTTCTCCTGCAATAATGCATTTTTTAGTTTTTGCAGATACTCACTCTCATCTGGAGGATGGCCTTGTAACAAAGCCTCATGCATCTGATCATACAATACCCCTGCCATCAGTTTTTCAACTTCTATAGCTGCAATATAACCTGTGGCCAAGTGATATAAATCCAATATGCCCTCTGGGCGATTAGTAGACACCTGCTCTAAAATCGCAACATGCAAAGACAGGGTCAAAAAAGGGTTACTATCATCACTTTCATACATACGCCCGGTCTGCTGATAGTCACTCAAATATTGATGGTACTGCGGATAAAGTCCAATCACATAAGCAATTTGCTTTTCAAGGTCCGTCAATGCCAAAGAGAGCTTCATTTTTTTAAATGTATCCACAAAGATAACACGCAGTTTATCCACATCATAATTATGGTGCATGCTTTTTCTCCCACTGACAATAACGCCAAATACCACAGCTTGAGCATAAAGGTTTTTTAGCTTGACAGACATAACGCCCATGCAAAATCATCCAATGATGTGCATACTTTTTATAATTATCTGGTACCACCATGGGAAGCTGCTTCTGAGCCTGCTCCACTGTTTTAGCATGCACAAACCCCAATCGATTTGATACCCTAAAAACATGAGTGTCTACCGCTATCGTGGGCAGCCCGTAAAGCACATTTAACACCACATTCGCTGTTTTAACCCCAACGCCTGGCAAAGATATCAACGCCTCTAGTGTAGAGGGAATAACCTCACAATACTTTTCAACCAATAGCTGAGATAACTTTATAATATTGGCAGCTTTTGACCGATATAGCCCAATAGATTGAATGATCTGTGTCAACTTTTTTTCACCCAACTCAAGCATTTTACTTGGAGAATTGGCCATTGAAAATAATTGTTCTGTCACAATATTCACTTGCCTATCAGTGGACTGCGCCGAAAGCACCACTGCCACCAAAAGCTCATAAGGACTGTCATAATTTAACTCAGTTTTTGGATTTGGATTTGCCTGTTCCCACACTTCAAAAATGGCATTTATCTCACTTATCTTCATCATTTAACCATTTTTGTATTTGCTCTCGACGAATCGCTAACGTTCTGTCGCCTGTTGCCTGCTTAAGCTTTACCTTTGCATGCCGACGATTATAATCATCCTTCTGTAAAATCTGTCTTTTTTTCTTTGCATCAAACCGAATTTTAAACTCACCCCGCTTGGCATAAAAAGCATCAAAGGATTGATCAATTGGCTTCATGGTCATACAGTCAACTGGACATGCCTGCGTGCAAAGCTCACAGCCATTACATTGATCCTCAAGTACTCGATGCAACATTTTATGTGACCCAATGATTGCATCAGTTGGGCAGACGTCCAGGCACTTTGTGCATCCAATACACTCATCCAAATCAATATCAACCACTTGTACTGGCGTTCTTTTTAGCTCCATTTTTTCCTGATCAATCAGCTCAACACTCCCGGTGATCTGCTTTAATTTTTGCGCCACCTGCGCCCCACCTGGTTGACACAGTAAAATAGATGCGCCCTCTGTGATTGCTTTTGCATAAGGAAAACAACCCGCATAACCACACAAACCACACTGAGTTTGTGGTAAAACCTGATTCATTTTATTAATTTGTGACTTCATTTACCAATGCATCCACCTGTTGATCCGTCAGTCGCTCAAGAAGTCGAGGGTAATTTCTAACAGTTTGAGCCCCAAGCAAACCCTGGTTATCAATTATTAACACCGCCGTTAACTTTTGGTATGTATTAGGCAACACCGCTGATAGCTGATTCATGACTTTGAAAAAAATATGAAACCCCAATGAACATACTTGATGCGCCAGCCCTATTGACAACTGGTCTTTTATCAGCTTCCAGGGCGCCATTTGATCAACATATTGATTGGCCTCATTCACCCAAGCAATAATCTCTCTCATTGCTGCTTGATAATTACCAGATAACCAATATTCTTGAATGATCACCTGGCGGGATTCCCCAGAAACCCATAGGGGGTCTTGCCTATCAACCTCAAGAAGCTGTCCATCAAAATGTTTCGTCAAAATTCCCATCAAACGATTGCCCAAATTAATGATCTTGCCAATCAGCTCCCCATTCACCTTATTCTTAAAGTCAGCAAGTGATAAATCGATATCTTCTGTTGCATCAGTCAATTTAGAGGCAAAATAATATCGCAGATACTCTGCTGGAATCTGATCCAAAAACTGTCGTGCTGTTATGAATGTTCCACGAGACTTGGACATCTTTTGCCCATCAATCTTCACAAACCCATGCACATTCAGAGCATCGGGCTGACGAATACCAGCGGCATGCAGCACGGCTGGCCAAAATAAACCATGAAAATTAATAATATCTTTACCAATAAAATGTGTAATATGGGTATTTTCATGATCCCAGATCAAAAATGGGTCGGATTTTAAATAATCCCCCAAAATACCAATATAACCAATGGGTGCATCCAACCAAACATAAAAATATTGACCTGGTCGATCAGGAATCTCAAACCCAAAATAAGGTCCATCACGCGTTATATCCCAGGGCTGCAAATCATCCAACCACTCCTTCAATTTATTTTTTACATTTGGCGGCATCTTTGCCTGACTTTGCCAACTATTAATCACATCCTTTAATTTTGCCAAATCAAAAAAAAGATGTTTTGAACTTCTCTGACTTGGTGGCTGTTTGGTTAAAATCGAATATGGCTCTATAAGATCATTGATGGTATAAGTGCATCCACATGCCTCGCAATTATCGCCATATTGATCTGGTGCCTTACATTTTGGACACTTGCCTTTCAAATACCGGTCAGGCAAAAACATCTGCTTTTGATCATCATAAGCCTGCTGAATATCCTTCTGGATACACAGTGGTTTGATTTTTTCATAAATAACAGATAGTACTGAACGAGTACTTTCATGATCTGTACCCAGATAATGATCATAACTGATGTGGAAATCTTGAATATCAGCACGATGTAGCTGATAAATAACATCAATCATCGCCCTTGGTGTCATTTTTTGCTTTTCTGCTTGCAGCATGATAGGCGTGCCATGCTGATCATCTCCAGAAATAAAAATAACACGGTGGCCTAAACGGCGTAAATTTCTAGCATGAATGTCTGCTTGGATCATTTCCAGCATATGACCTAAATGCAGGGGACCATTGGCATAAAACAATGCAGTCGTAATCAAATGTGTTTTTCTTGACATATCTTCTAATCCAAATATTACCCAAATCAACTGCAATCATAACACTCATGAATGAAAAGATAAAATTGAAAAAAGAGTAAAAATTTCCTGAGTATTTAATAAATTTATCTATAATTACCTTAGGTTGACAAGGATGCGTCAAGATCATGCTGTTATTAGATATTATTAATAAAAAATCTTATTATTTCTCTCAACTTGAATCTTTATGTGAATCATTACAAATGACCTGCCACATCAGCGAACAACATGCGCTGATGATAAATCACTTAAAACCAGGCGCTCATATTATTCACCATGAATCAGAATATCAACTGCTAGAGGCTTTGCTAAAAAAACAAGAGCCTGACCTGAACCTACAGCTTGAGCATTTGCATGACCCTATTACTACCCTTGCAAAAATCCGATCCTCATTTTTTTCATTACTTGAACTTGAGCCCTGTAATGTCGACAACACATCAATTCTAGCACATATTAAACATCCATCTTTAAAAACCGAACTAGAATCACCCAGCCTTGCAGCACATGAAAAATCATCTGTGATTCTAAAACACCTTCCCAAGGAAGTGATTGATCTACTTGATCCGAAGAACACGAACTTGATAGAAATTATTGAAACCCATTTTCAAAAATTAGATATTAAAAGATTAATAGAAATCGCCCAGCTGTCCTCAACATCAAAAAGCGCATTAATCACAAATTCAATGAAGCTTGCCACACTAAGTTTAGAGGAAAAATATCACCTGCTTCTAAAAGCACTGCCTGCACATATCGCTCCCTTATTATCTTTGGAAAATTCTCAATTCAAAATTCATGCGTTTGTGCAAAAATTCAAAGATAAAATCAATATTACAGAACTGGCAACTGAACTGAAGATAGGCTCAGCACATGCCAGCAATCTTGACATTATACGCCTAAAATTAAATGCGTTACCTGTACACCAAGCCAAAAAAATGCTACTGCATCATCTTAAAACAGATGAAGTGGTTTCTCAGGCAGATCTGGCTTTACTAAAAGCTATATATGAATCACTTTATGACCCAAAGAACCTTTGGAGAAAATTTCAATTTCATGCAAAGATCGATCAACAACATCTTCTTAACATCCTTAAAGAGAAAAACCCAACATTCGATGGCTCAGATTTCTCTCAAATATCCTATTCTAGCCTTGAAACACAGCTGTTAAAACACATTGAAAATGTTACCCCCGACGTTTCAACTGCCCTGATCATGCTAAGTGAATTACCCACTGAGCTATTTGACCACCAAAAACTTGTCATCAGCAGTATTGCAAGATACATGCAGCAAAATTCAGATTTCCCGGCCTGTAAGCACCAGTTACTAACTTTCCTAAAATCAGCCATCAACCCTCTCTTTCTTGAATCTGTTCTGCCAAAATCAAGGACTTTATCCAAAGCAGAATATTTCAAAAGATATGAAAAATTACTCAAAAAAATGTTTGCCCATCTTAATATGCCAGAAATTACTCAGCAATTTCTTGATCAAACAGCCTTTGATGTCAAAACAAAACTCAGCGCATACCTAATGACTCAAACTGATCTACTTTTGGCAATTGATGAATTGAACATTGAGCAGCTTCTTGAAGATCCTGAAGAATTTGAGCAAATACTAGATCTTGCCAGGCTCGATGACTCGACCTTCCTAAAAATCTACTTTAAATTACATCATCAATTTCAGCCATTTGATACATTTCTAGAGGAGGCTGTTGAAAGCCTAAATGCAAACCAAGCCAAGATAGGACCTTTTTGTGCCGCCACATACAAAACACTCAATTTGGTCCCCAGTACTAAGGAATACTTCCAAAACGTTAAAATATTAATTAAGACGATTGAAGAAAAATATTCAAAATCGGATGCCACCCTTATTTATTTACGTCTTCTTAGCTCTGCTGATATTCGCTCTACATCAAGCTTTAGATTTAAATGGAGCATTTTGGATTTTAAACAAGTCTTTAAATATCAGCCATGGCTTTATGGAGTTCCTTCTGAGATTCTGGCAATCATGAATATTATGCATTCGGATTTTTTATTTATAGAAGCACACACCACAGTCCAAGGCTGTCGCTTTTTTGTCCCAGATATTGCAGAAAATGAAATACGTCGACAACAAATTAGAACCCTAATGCAATTCAAAATTCAATCTTTACTTTTCAAACGCATTCATGATCAAACGATCTCCATCACTACAGACCCTAAAGTCATGCAATTTTTTTCAGTTGCATGTTCAAAACAAACACCCAATCAATTTCACCAGTCTTACAAAAGACATGCACAAGCACTTTTATTTGAAGAAGGTCCTCTTAAAATTAAACAATTTGCACAAAAAGTCTTTCCTCAGTGGACAAAACAGCTACAGGAACTCATTAATAATAATACCAATATGTCAAAGACAGAGCTTGTTGCAATTCTAAATAGCATTCTACTAACACCAAGCTTCATCTTTGAAAAAGTAATCCACGAGCTGCGTACTCAATCACCTGAGCTTAACATCGATACAAATTTCCTGGCCTTATGCGCAAATCTCAATTATACCGTTGGAAACTTTGAAAGCAGGCAATTCCAAACTTATCAAGGAAATATCCAAGAGCAGCATTTAGCCATGATCTCCTTATATATTCAATACACCCAGAACTTAAATTATAAGGAAGCACAGAAAAAAACACTATCCTTACCACTGGTGATACACCAAGTCATTTTATCAAATTGTAATTTTGTATTCCGAACTTTTTTGGATCAATGTATTAAAGCAATTGAAAAAAATAACTTAGAACACACCATCATACTCTCATTTGATATGGAGCTTTCCCCACCTCAAACAATTGACCTATCTGCTTTATTCATAAATGGCACCACTCGAAATTACAGTAATAGCCTTATTAAATTGGTAGAACATATTGATCAATACTCCATTGAGCACTCTCCTCAACAAGTCAATGCAATACGTGATGCCATTAACCATTCAGAGTCTCATCATGGATGGGAACGACCACTTCGACAGGCTCAAATTGATTTTGAAAATGGCCAAGCAATTGAGCAATCATTATGGGATAAAATTAAAAAAATGCTTTTGCATCTTCTCTATCAATGGTTTCCAGAATATCAAAATGCACAAGCAGCCTATAATATTGCTGCTGATCAAGAATACTTAAGAGCAGAAATGTTAAGAGCAGAATTTATTCAAAACTTTCAAAAAGATCACCCATCCCAGCCAATCAGCAACTGCTATCGAACCATGCTAATCCAAGAAAGGGCAGGTATCTTACCTCCGATCCAGCCCATTTATTAAAATCTCTGCTTTTTTAAAAAATAATTAGATCATTACTGATTTTAAATAGACACTCATCTTTAACTTTTTGGAGATTTCATATAAAATACATTTTTATGACAAGTGTATTAAATCCCATTGACTATCTAAAACCTGATGCCAAAAGCAAACTTGGCTTTTCTTTGCGTGAGACTGGTTTTGCTGTTATCAAAAACCATCCCATTTTATATGCTGAGAAAATCTATACACAATGGCGCAAGGCTTTCACTGAAAAACAACTTTCATCCTTCGCCTTTCACCCAGAGCACCTGGATGGATTTGTTACTAAAGAACAATCTGAAACAGCAGTGGGTTTTGAGAAAAAAGACCTTAAAACTTTTTTTAATTTCTATCCAGGTTGGGGCAGATGCCCAGATCACCTCAAGGAAATGACGGGGCTGTACTTTAATTCAATCGCAGAGTGTGGTGCTCAAATTGCAACCTGGCTTGATGAATTAACCCCCCCTCATGAAAAATTAACTCCCTGCTCATTTTCTGATTTAATCACACAGTCAAAACGAAACCTACTAAGGATCAACTACTTCCCTGCTCTTGGTACAAGTTATGAGGCCGGTGCTATCAGGGCACAGGATCATACAGACATTAATTTCTTTACAATTATCCCGCGCACAACAAGCAAGGGATTACAAGTTTTATATAAAAACCATGAATGGATCAATGTTCCTCATCATGAAAACTGGCTTGTTATCAATGTTGGCGATATGCTTCAAGAATGCTCAAATGGATACTGGCCATCCACACGCCATCGGGTAATTAACCCCGGTGAAAACATCTTAACAGATCGACTATCAACACCCCTGTTTTTTCAGCCCAATGACGATGTTTTCTTGTCCAGTCGCTATCCCAGATCAATCGATTTCCTTAAAAAAAGGTATCAAGATCTAGGATTAATCTAATAAAAGCCAAGTCAAACGGTCAAGCCCCAAAGCAACACCCGAACAATCTGGTAACCGTCCAACAGCTAATAAAAATTCTTCATCCAATTCAACCACTGGCTTTTTTAAAGCAGTCCGTAATTGATTGTCTTTTACCATTCTTTCTCTTTGCGCTGAAGCATCATTCAATTCATAAAATCCATTTGCAATTTCATATCCACGAACATACACCTCAAAACGCTTCGCTATTTCCTGAACTTGGTCAAACCGAGCCATCAACTGCATCGATTTTGGAAACCCTGTGATTACCAAAAGTGGAATATTTAATATACGGATCATATGATCAATCAGTAAATCAATATGGTCTTGACGATGCAGATCACAAGAAACATCAACATGGGTTTTAGTAAGCATGACAAGGACATCATCACTGATCAACCACAAATCTTCTTTGTAAAATGATAAAAACAGCCCTCTTAAATCATGATACTCAGCATTATAATTAACACCCAACCTCTGTATCAACTCAACAACTTCTTGGGCAAGCTCCCGTTCGTTCATGTTTAAACGGTACCATTCTAACATCAAAAATTCAGATTGATGATAAGGACCCTGAACAGGCTCATCCCGAAAAACAGGGGATAACTGATAAATATCACCTGAAGAATGAGCTAATAAAATTTTCATGGATAATTCAGGTGAAGTTTGCAAATAATAATCACCCACCCGAAAACTATCAACATGCGGGTCGGTTCCGGTAAAACGACGAAGCAAAGGAGTCATAACTTCCATAACCCCTCTTTGTGCCATAAATTGCCGACAAATTTGAAGCTGACCACTGCGAAATTTTAAATAATCAACATCAACTCTTAACGCGTGAAACATATTCCCCAGTACGAGTATCAATTTTAAGCTTATTTCCCCTCTCTATAAACAATGGGACCCTAATTTGCGCACCTGTTTCAACGGTTGCGACTTTCATTGCACCGCTGACTGTGTCTCCTTTAATCCCTGGCTCACACTCTGTAACTTCAAGCTCAACAAAATTTTCAGCAGTCAATGCAATCGGGGCCTCATTCCACAATAACATCATACATCTGGTTTCTTCTTTAAGCCATTTTGCAGTTTCACCCACCACCACTTCATTTGCTGAAACCTGTTCAAATGCCTCATCCATAAAATGCCAATACTGACCATCTGCATACAAAAAAGACACTGATTTTTCTTCAATATTTGCGACCTCAACAGTCTCACCGGACTTAAAAGTCTTCTCAACCACCCGACCGGTCTTCAAGTTACGTATCTTAATCCTATTAAATGCCTGCCCCTTTCCTGGCTTAACAGCTTCATTGTTAATCACATTGTATGGATCACCATCAATTAATAGTTTTGATCCAGATTTAATATCACCCGTTGAAATACTTGCCATTTGTCAAACCCTCATCTATCATTTTCTCAATATACGCTAGCATACTATGAGCAAGACAATTTGGCAAAAAGAACTCCAAGAATCGATTACTTCGATTGAGCAGCTGACTGAAGCACTAAAAGTAGTCCTTCCTTTCAAGATCAATCAACATTTCCCAATCAAAGCAACCCCCCTATATGTGTCCTTGATAGAAAAGTCAAACCCCTTTGATCCATTACTGCTACAGATCATCTGCCCGTCAACACAACCACTGCCATCATTTACAGAGTCTCCCCTTAAAGAAGAAAATTTTTCTAATATCCCCGGATTAATCCACAAATACCACTCTCGGGTTCTCATACTGCTTAGCACCCACTGCTTCATTCATTGCCAGTACTGTTTTCGACAACATTTTCCTTATCAGGATCATTCTCTGTCATCTGAGAATTGGGATAAAATTATTGAATACATTAAAAATAATCAAAACATTGATGAGGTCATCTTAAGCGGGGGCGACCCTTTGTCTGTTGGCTCAAAATATCTTCAAAAAATCATTAAAGACATTGAAACAATCCCTCATGTTAAAACACTCCGATTCCATACCCGCATACTCAGTGTTTTACCTGCGAGACTGGATGATGAGCTTTTCAATATCCTTAAATCCACTTTGCTCAATGTCGTTATTGTAACACATATCAACCACCCCAACGAAATCTGTGAGGAAAATAGAGCCGTCTTTCAAAGCCTTGCCAATGTGGCAACCTTGCTCAATCAAAGTGTATTACTCAAGCACATCAATGATAATGCAAAAACATTGGCCCAATTAAGCCACGCGTTATTTTCTTGCAAAATCATACCCTATTATCTACATTTTCTTGACCCTGTTAAAGGGTCAGAATTCTATCACCTGAGTCCTGAAACAGCTTTAGCCATCGTATCTGATCTAAAAAGCTTATTATCTGGCTACCTGATGCCTCGATTCGTAAAAGAAGAGCCTGGAAAGCAGAGCAAAACAGTCATGACATAGATATTGGCAACCTGGCAATATTATTGTAAACTACGTTGTATTAGGGCCTATAGCTCAGTTGGTTAGAGCAGGGGACTCATAATCCCTTGGTCCGAGGTTCAAGTCCTCGTGGGCCCATTCAATTAAAGGTAAAAACAATGATTACGTTTCATAAAATGCATGGGATTGGCAATGACTTTGTCATCACAGAAAACCTATACAAACAAAATCTTCTCAATGCAGCTATGATCAAAAAATGGTCAAATCGAAATACCGGCATCGGATTTGATCAACTTCTGGATATTGAGGCCTTAAGCACTGACCAATACAAAATTACTATTTTTAATGCTGATGGCACGCAAGCCCTTCAGTGCGGCAATGGCCTTCGCTGCGTTGCCTCCTTACTTCTGAAACATGAAGATCACCCGATTGAATTGCAGGTCGCAAACCATCGCTATGTTGCGATCAAAGAAGGTGATTTATATGAAATCAGCATGGGAAAACCTTCAAACCTTTTTGAGCACTCTAATTATTTTGAGCCCTCACCTTTGGTAGTACTTGGAAAAGCCATCGATGTTTATCTGATATCGCTGGGAAATCCACATTGCATGGTCTTAACCGATCAACTCATCGGGATTAATTTTGAAAATCATGCCAGCATAATTTCAACACATCCTCAATTTGCAAGTGGCATCAATGTCAGCTTTGTCATGAAAGCTGATGATGATCATTTTATAGTCAGAACCTATGAGCGAGGTGCTGGAGAAACTATGGCATGTGCCAGTGCCGCTAGCGCTGTTTCAAGTGCGTTATTTAAAAACAAAAACCTTAAAAAGGCCACTATTTTATTTAAAGGTGGGCTACTTTATACACGCATTGACAATCAAGGCACCGTATATCAAAAGGGGCCTGCAGAAAAAGTGTTTACAGGTCAATTCAATCTCTAACGATGTATTTAATCAACGCTATAATTCCCAAAACCACAATTGTAGCCTCAAAAAATCGTCCGAAACGAATAGCCACATTAACATACTCAGTACTTAATCCATCAGCAGGCATCGCTGAAAATCCAATCCCAAACATGAATGCCAATCCCACTAAAATAATTCCCATTACTCTGGTCATATGCCTTTCCTAATAAACTTCTCTGTTCTCTTTAATCTCTGAAAAAGTCTTGCAATCAATGCATTGAGTGGCTGTAGGACGGGCCTCAAGCCGCCCAATACCAATCTCACGATCACAAGAGCTACAAAAGCCATAGTCATCCTTTAAAATCGCTTCAATGGTTTGATCAATCTTAGCAATCAACTTCCTTTCGCGATCACGGGTGCGAAGTTCAAAAAACTGCTCATCCTCATGTGCCGCACGATCTAAAGGATCTGGGCAATTTTTGTTTTCATGCAAATAATCAACAGCCTTATCTGCATCTTTCATCAGCATGCTTTTCCAGGTCGTTAATACTTGAATAAAATGCTTTTGCTGAGATGGATTCATGTACTCCTCGCCATTTTTAACCTTATAACAAGGAATACCCACAAAATTTAATTCTATCTTTGCTTTTTCTTCCATAAACCCATCTCCCGAATATAACTCAATAATTATAGCAGCAAAAATATATTGTACAACCTGATTGACAAACAGAATATATCCAGTGAAAATACGCTGATGGCTATGTAGCTCAGCCGGTTAGAGCGCGGGACTCATAATCTCGAGGTCGGTGGTTCAAGTCCACCCATAGCCACATTTATTCTTTTCTCTTATACGTATCCTTGATCATCCAGACCAAAAAAATAGAAATTAAGAGAGTCACTGGCATAATCAGCATGGCCTTTTGATAAACCTCTGTAGAATATGCAAGTCCCTTAACAGGCTCGGTCTGAAGAAAATCAAGCACATAGCCCAAAAGAGGTTGGAATACAAACCCCCCAAGCATGATTAGGCAATTTGCAAATGAAATGGCTGTACCCGCTACTTGAGTTGGAAAGTTCTCTTTTGCTAAGATAAAACACAGCGGATGTGGACCACAGCCCATGCCAAACAAGAACATTACCAAAAATAACATTGAATTAGGCAGCACAGGTCCATACAGTAAAACACACGATAAAACCAACGAAATCACAGATGCCCAAATCAAAGGTTTTACTCGATTGCCCATATAATCTGAGAGCATGCCTGTCAGCAGGCTCGAAAGAATCCATCCAGATAGCATGATAGATCCTGCGTTTGTAGCATCTTTCAAGGTTAACCCCTTAACATGCATCAAATAAGGCAAGGCCCAGGAGTCTAAAAACACAGATGATGGAATATATAAAAAAGCCCCCACCAGCCCGATTAACAATATCTGCCTATTTAACATGATCTGACGCATGTATTGCCATAACTCCGTAAAGGAAACCGCTGATTTATGATCATCTTCGACACCACTGTCAGGCGCTTTATCCACCACCACCAAAGCAATTAACCCAAAAAGAAAAATCCCAATTAAAAATGGAATAGCTTCTGTCCAAGCAAAACCATACTGCTCAAGTGAGCGTGTAAAATAAATATTGGTGAAAATAGCTGCCATCATCCCACTGGCCGTTGTAACTCCTGCGGCTGTTGCAATATATTTCCTTGGCAGCCACAATGTAGCAATCTTCAAAGAAGACACATAAGCAAAAGCGCTTCCCATCCCTACCATGAAGCGACCTATCGCAACCAGCGAAAATGAAGAGGCAAAAGCAAATAAAGCCGAACCAATCGTTGCTATTGAACAAGCTAAAAGCAATGACCTGCGAACACCTATCCGATCGACAAGAACCCCCGCAGGCACCTGCATGGGTGAATATGAGAAATAATAAAGTGAGGTTAAAACTCCAAACTGACTGGCTGTGAGATTAAGCTCTTCAACCAAGGGCTCATAAATAACCCCAGTATAAACACGCAATATATACGCAAAACAATAATAAAAAACGCCGCATGCAAAAATGATCAGCGGAAGATGTCCAGAAAGCTTACAATTGATCATGAATATTTCCATTCTCCGTAAGCCAACTTAACAGGCTGTTTCATTAAAAACAAGGGTTATTTTTTCCGCAGTTCTTCCCAAAAAGATTCATTTAGATCTTTTAATAGGTTATAAAAAGGCCCTGCACCTGAGGCATGATAAAAAGCACCATCAAGCCTGATAGTCTCTCCAGTCAAATAAGATCCACATTCAAACAATAAAAAATGAACCAATCTGGACACTTCCTGCAAGTCTCCAAATCTTTGCGATGGGATATACGAACGAATCTGCTCAACCATTTCTGGATTGGGCAAAAGTTGCTTAACTGAACCTGGTGTTGGAAACAATCCCAAAGCAATAGCATTAAGAGCAATTTGCTTTTTACCCCACTCAACAGCCAAAGATCGGGTCATTGCCTCAATCGCTGCTTTTGCCATCGCAGAAGGCACTACATAAGGGCCTGCTCCTTGAGCATAGGAGGCACTGATGTTAACCACCCTGCCTGGCACCTTATTTCGAATCCAATAATCACCGCAACATTTGGTTAACATGAAGCTACCAGTTGCTACGGTGTCAGTAACAGCGCGATAACCACCGATAGATAATGACTCTGTCGGACAGATAAAATTAGCAGCTGCATTGTTAACCAAATACCCCACCTGATATTTGTTTAGAATATCACGCATCAGCGGTTCGATTTTAGACACGTCTCGAAGATCACATGGCTCAATATTTACATTTGCCCCATACTCTGCAAGTTTCGCTGCCGCATCCTCAAGCCGCTGCTGATTGCGACTGAGCAATACTAAATCATGCCCCCCTTGAGCAAGATAACTGGCAATGGCAAAGCCAATACCCGTTGCACCACCTGAAATTAAAACTGAATTAGCCATTAATTTGCTTTTGCATTTCGTTCATTTTTTGAGTTGTGGCAGCATTCATTTTTTCAATTTGTGCCATAAGATTTTTTTGAACCTCTTGAATGGTTTTTCCAGTATTCTCAACTGATTGATTAATTCGAGCATCTGTTTCTGCAATTTTCTTAACCATTGAATCGTTTAATTGAGAAATATTCGCCTGTACTTGATCAATATTTTTCTTTAACTCTGTCCGCATCGACTCAACCATCGTCGCTGCTTGCTTTGATACCTTTTCAAGATCAGCAACTGAAACATCTCCACCTGCATAAACACCCGAACTAACAATCAGTGCAATACCCACAATCCCGTGCTTTATCATAAAATTCTCCAGTTCCTGCAAAAATCCATTATAGCAAATTATTTTGGATTTTAAGCAATATAGGTATTTATTGCCATAAAAAACCATGGGGCATATCGCTCGGGATGCTGTAGAAGATCCTGTAAAACTTCCTGCTGATCCATCCATTTAAAGGCCTGAACTTCCTGTGAGTTAAATAAAATATCTTGATGACCTATGATTCCTTCAAGCACAAAATCATACTCATGCTCAAATAAATTCGGCTTAAATTGGTGAAAATAAGTAAATTGACCCTTAATCTTAAGCGAGGCTCTTATCCCAAGCTCCTCTTCAAGACGCAATTTCGCAGATTCAAGCACATCTTCTGAGATCAACCCCGGATGACCACAGCAGGCATTTGCCCAAAGATCAGGGGCATGGTACTTACCCGATGCACGCTGCTGCAATAAAATTTTCCCCGTCTTCTCATGTCTTATAAACACAGAAAATGCAAGGTGCAATAAACCTTTTTCATGCGCCTCTTGCTTTGTACTTAATCCAATTTTCTCACCCCGGTGATTCACTAAAATAATCGGGATTTGCGCTTCTTTCTGATTATTAAACATATAAAATTACTTTATGATGATTAATAAGTATAAAGACTTTACCTTAAAGCAGCAATTGCATATCATAGAAAAAATTCTAAGAGATACATGAGCAGTTTTCGACATTTATCACTTGCTGAAAAACTCAACTGGATCAGCCGTCAAGTCGAACTAGATCACGAGCAAATTGCCTATCTGAAAAACAACAGTCAAAACACTGCCTTTGTTGAAAACTTCAGTGAAAACGTCATTGGCAGCTTCCAACTTCCATTCTCAATCATTCCAAATGTTCATTTGGATGGAAATATCCATCAGGTGCCTTTTGCCATTGAAGAAAGCTCAGTGGTTGCAGCCCTATCTCATGCTGCCAAGTTTTGTCATCAACATGGTGAAATAAGCACCTATGCAGAAAAACCCAGTATTCTCGCTGAGGTATTTCTACCGCATTTATCCACCGATAAAATCCAGGAACTTAAATCTTCTGTGCATAAAATTCAAATGCAATTAAATGACACCGTCACCAAATCGATGGTTAAACGCGGTGGTGGGGTCACACACATAGCGCTAATTGAAAAACCCCCGCATTTTCTACTCCATATTTCGATTAACCCCTGTGATGCCCATGGCGCAAATGTCGCATGCCAAGTTGCTGAAACCAGCTGCCGTATTCTAAGCAAGGACCATCAAATTAACCGTGCTTATGGTATATTATCAAATTACACCGATGTGCTTACACATAGCGCCTGTGAGCTTCATAACCTAAATTCTGACCTGGTTGATCAGATGGTTGATATGAATGCTTTTGCCCAATGTTCACAGCAACGACAAATCACACATAACAAAGGTGTTATAAATGGAATTGATGGTGTCCTTATGGCCACCGGCAATGACTGGCGAGCAAATAGCAGCAATTGCATTCATTATAGTGCAAAGCACGGCCCGATGACCTCTTGGGAAAAAGTTGGGAAAAATAGCCTAATGGGAAAACTATCAATTCCCTTGCAACTGGGGGTTATTGGAGGGCTTACGACTTCACACCCCACAGCTAAACTTGCACTTGCCATTCTCAAGAACCCATCTCGCACAGAGCTCTCAAGAATTGTTGCAGGAGTGGGTTTGCTACAAAACTTTGCAGCGCTAAAGGCCATTGCATCACATCAACTGGTGACAGGCCACATGTCACTGCATGTTAACAACCGACTCATGGCGGAAGGCAAGAGCGTGAATGAAAAAAACATCAAACACCTTCAGTCTTTAATTCAGGCACAAGGTTACTTCTCCAAAGATGACATCGCAACCCTTTAATCTTTGCATCCCAAGCAAAACATTTCTAATCGGCGAATACAGTGTCCTTTCCAAAAGTAAAGCCATAATCATTGCTCATGCCCCTTATTTCCAATGTGTACCTCGCCAGAATTCAAATTGGCCATCACACCCTGCCGTTCAAGATTACATAAATATCAGCCGGGAATTTGCATTTATTGATCCCCATCAAGGTCAAGGTGGATTTGGCGCATCAAGTGCTCTTATTATTGCTATAGCCCATCATCTTAAACCTTTTGACGTTGTTTTTGCTCACTCTCTTAATAATAAATACCATCCCAATAGCAGCGGCGCTGATGTCATCGGCCAATACTTTGGCAACTTATCATTGATCAATACCAAAACCCACTCAGCAACGCCAATAACACTGGCGCCGAATTGGGCCATCACCATTTTAAAAACACCCATCAAGGTCAATAGCCATCAGCACCTTTGCAATCTGCCTTTGTATAATGCCGATCACCTTAATACACTGATTGAAAACTATATTGAAAATAGCAATGATATCAATGTTGCTGCTAAAATCATTAATGATTACGAAAATGTGCTTCAGTCCCATGATCTTCGTCACCCCAGTACCATCGACTATATTAAAGCCATTCAAAACATCCCTAATGTGCTTGCAGTCAAGGGCTGTGGGGCTTTAGGTGCGGATGTGCTTCTGATTCTGTCCCATAAAAGCCACCAAATGCAAATCATTGGCCAACTGCCAAAATCATTGACTGTGGTTGCCAATCAACAAGACATTGCCAAAGGCATCTTATGATTCATGTTAACATGCCAAGTAATATTGCACTCATCAAGTACATGGGGAAAAACGCTAATCAGG